>NZ_KV821899.1:45676-69675 GCF_001815785.1 Corynebacterium sp. HMSC056F09 | reverse complement strand
GAGGCCGCAGGTGAGGATGAGCACGCCCTCAGCCTTGGCGGCGTTGGCAATCTTGTGCACCAGCTCGGAATCCGGTTCACCCTCAGCGGTGACGAATTCGAGGGCGAGCATGGCGCCGCGGCCGCGGAACTCTGCTACGCGCTCATCGCCCAGGATGGGCTCCAGCTCCTCGCGGGCAATCTTCTCCAGGTTCTGGGCACGTGCACCGAAGTCCTTCTCCTCGAACTCCTTGAAGGTTGCCAGCGCAGCAGCACAAGCCACCGGGTTACCCGTGTAGGTACCGCCCAGGCCGCCCGGCTGCGGAGCATCCATGATCTCCGCACGGCCGGTCACTGCGGACAGCGGCATGCCGGAGGCAATGCCCTTCGCAATGGTCACCATGTCCGGAACGATTCCCTCATGGTCGGAGGCGAACCAGGTGCCGGTGCGCATCATGCCTGCCTGGATCTCGTCGACGATGAAGACCACGTCGTTGTCGTTGCACCACTTCTGGATTGCTGTGAGGTAGCCCTCGGCAGGGACGACGAAACCGCCCTCGCCCTGGATCGGCTCAGCGACAACGCAGGCCAGGTTGGCTGCGCCGACTTCCTGCTCAATCATGGTGATGGTCTTCTTGGCAGCCTCGGCGCCGCTCAGGCCGTCACGCAGCGGGTAGGACATCGGGGCGCGGTAGATCTCCGGCGCGAAGGGACCGAAGCCATTCTTGTAGGGCGACTGCTTGGCGGTCATCGCCATGGTCAGGTTGGTGCGTCCATGGAAGGCGCGGTCCATGACGACAACGCCGCGCTTGCCGGTGTAGTTGCGGGCAATCTTCACGGCATTCTCAACAGCCTCCGCGCCGGAGTTGAACAGCGCAGTCTTTTTCGGGTGATCACCCGGGGTGACCTCGTTGAGTTTTTCTGCCACGGCCACGTAGGACTCGTACGGGGAAATGGTGAAGGAGGTGTGGGTGAAGTGTGCAACAGCTTCCTGCACCGCGGCCACGACGGCCGGGTTAGAAGCACCAGCGGAGGTCACGGCGATGCCGGAGGCAAGGTCGATGAAGCGGTTGCCGTCGGCATCGGCAAGAATGCCGCCATCCGCGTCCACCACGTAGCCCGGAAGCGAGGGCGCCATGCCCGCGGGGAGGGCATTCTTGCGACGCTCATCCAGGGCGGCGCTCTTCGGACCCGGGACCTGCTGGCCCAGGTGGCGGGACTGCTCAATGTGGTACTGAAGTTCCTGCATGGTCTTCCTTTTGTGTTGGGATGAATAGGATGCCACTTAGTGTGGCCCCTACCACCCTTGCGACACTATCGACAGGGTGTATAAATTTTGAGCCCACAACTGTGTAGCCTGTCCACCATGAGTGAGATTTCCTTCCGCTGGCTCACCAACCAGCACTCGCTGAACCTGCGCCCGCTCGTTGAGGGCAAACCCGGGTTCAGCACCATCCATGCTTCAGAGCTCGCGGACCCCACCGAGTTCACTTCCCCCGGCGCGCTCATGCTCACTCTGGGGCTCGTTTTCCGCGACGACCCGGAAGGCTTCGAGCACTATGCCGCTGCTCTCGCCGCAGCCGGGGTACACGGCATTGGTTTCGGTACCGGACTCGCCTTCGCCGAGGTACCACCCGTACTGACCCGTGCTTGTTCCCAGCACCACCTCACCCTTTTTGAGATTCCGCGCGCCACCCGCTTCGTGTCCATCACTACTGCGGTAGCCCAGGAACAGGCCCGCCTCGAAAACAATGCGCACTTCACCTTCCACCGCCAACAAGAGCGCCTCAATCACGCAGCTGTGTCGGGCATCCAAGCGCTCATCGATGAGGCGAGCAATCAACTCAGCGCCGCTGTAGCGGTAGCTAGTTCCTCCGGAGCGGTGCTCAGCCAGAGAGATGCGGAGCAGCTCAGCGCAGCCAGCGCCGCGGTGGAGGCCGCGGAGCAGACGGGGCGGGGCACGGGGACGTCGACAAGCACAGGTGCCACCATCACCAGCACCTTCGGCTCCGCGGGCCGGCGTTGGGCCGTCGCCGCCAGGCGCACGGAGAAGTTCGATTCTTATTCGCGCGCGCTCATCCGGCATCTTTCGGGTCTAGCCAGCCTGCTGCTTGATCACCCCGATGGCAATAACCACGCTATTCTCGGGGCGCTAGCGCTTGATGCCCAGCTCGCCGGCGTTGACTCCCCCGCCCTGCACGCGGCCTTTCACTTGATTGATAGCCACGATCTCGTGGATGTTCTCTATGTCACGGCTTCGACCCCGTCGCGCCTCGCGCGCACAGTGAGTGAGATCGGCAAGACCGAGCCGCACAGCTTCGTCCGCCCGGAACAGGATTCTGCACTTCTCATGCTTCCTCCGGGAACCGCAACCTCACACCTGTTCAAGAAACAGTCGCGCTACCTTCGCGTCTCCGCCCTTCGGGGTGTTGCGTGGCAGGAGCTGAACCCAGCACTGCTGTCTTCTCTTCAAAGCCATGCGCGCAGCCTGCCCCTTGGCACCGTAGCAGCCTTTGATTCTGCTGCGCCTACCTGGCTGGCGGAACCCGGCGTCTCGGAGGCCCTCGGCGCCCGGCGCGCGGCCACGGTCAGCCGCTTGGCCGCCCACGACGTGCAGCGCAACACCGAGCTGCTCGCTACCTTGCGCGCCTTCCTCGTGGGCAACGCCAACTTGGCCACCGCTGCGGCGGAGCTGGGCGTTCACCGCCACACGGTGCGCGCCCGGCTAGACAAGGTAGAAAACCTCTGCGGGGTGGACCTGAGCAATCCCGTCACCCGTGCGGAACTCCTCTTACTCAGCATCGACTCTTAGGGCTTCAGTCCGTAACACTCACTCCGAGAATCAGTAGCTCCGCCGCCACGAGCGGGTCCTTGAGGTCCACCTCGAGGAGATCCTCCAAGTCCGCGATGCGCTTGCGCACGGTGTGCCGGTGTGATTGAAGCTCCTCAGCGGTTCGGCTCACGTGCCCGCCCGCACGCAGGTAGACCTCCAGGGTTTCCGCCAACTCGGTGCCGTGCTCCGCGTCGTGAGCGCGCACCTTGCCCCAGGTTTCTTCGGCCCGGTTGTGCACCGCGCCCTTGACCCTGGGATCCCTAGTCCAGCTCAACGTCCGCGATTCTGGCCCCGCCAACATCCCGGGCTGAAGCCCGAAAGCGAAGGACTCTAGTTCGCGGACAATGCCCACGCCCAGCTCGGCCCACGGCATGGGCTGGCCCACGACGATGCGCTTGCTACCGCGGATATCGCGCAACAAGTCCTGCAGGTTCTTCATTGTGCGGCTTCCTCTGAAAAGCAGGAGGCTAGAGGATTTATCCAGCGTGTATTCGAAAAGCAAGCGCCCGTGATCCTGCAGGCGGGCGTCCAAGGCGTGGAGGAAGCGCTGGTGGGCGCGCTCGCCCTCCGATTTCACCAAGACCGGACGCACGCGGCCCTGCGCATCACCCACGAGCCGGAAGATGCGGCGCATGGGATCCTCCGGCTGGTCCATACCCAACTGAATGGCCATCGCCATGGAGTTGAGTTCGTTTTGGGTGCGCCGTAATTCCTGCGGGCGCTTCACGGTAAGCTCCGCCAGGCCGGCGGCCTGCTTGAGCAGCGCGCGCTCGTTCACACCGAAACTCTCACGCGCCACCGCCAGCAGCCCGAAGGAGCGCGCACCGTGATCGGCCAAGCGCTGGGCCAAGACATTCCACCCGCCCACGCGGCGCGCGGCATAGAAATTCTGGGCGCGGGTATCCGTGATTACCGGGCCCCACTCCACCGGCGGGAGCCCGGGGTGGCTCGACTGCGCGAAAACCCGCCCATCCTTATCCACTAGGCAGGTATGCGCGCCCAGCAGGCGGCTGGTTTTATCCACGAGGGCGTCGAGGCCGGACACGGCGGCGTCGTTGAGCGCGCCCTGCTGAGCAATGAAGAGCTCCAAGCCTTCCTCCCGCTGGCGCTGCAACTCGTCGTGCAAACGCGCGAGCACCGAGACGAAAGGCACGCGCCGCGCCACCGTGAAGAGTGAAATATCGCAGCCCCGGGCGGCCTCCACCATGCCGGGTGGGACCTCAGCGAAGGCTAAACCAACGCCGAAGCCCACCCCCGTCACTCCCCCCTCTGCCACCCTGCGAACGTACTCCACTAGCTGATCGGGTTGCCCCTCAAAGGCCATACCAGTGAGCAGGATGACGGCCCCCGAGCCCACAAACTCGCGGGGATCGCGCAGTTCACAGGGGTGCATAACGGAAAACGGCCGCCCACAATCGTGCAGCACGTCAATCCCCAGATCGGGTTGGCTAGCCAACCATCTGAGAGAAACGTTTCCCTCTTCCAGCCCGGCAGCTACCCCCTTATCCAATGTGGACAATTTCTCACCATTCTTTCACCAGATTGTCTATGGCCCTTCGGAAGTCTAGCCGCCAGAATGACCCACGTCATAAAAAAATTCCGAGTATTAAGGAGCAGACAGCATGCAGGATCTCAAGCACCGCCTCCCCCAGGAGCGGAATGTCTCCACCGCAATCCCTGGCCCCCACAGCCAGGAGCTGAATGCCACCCGTGAAGCAGACGTCGCCGCTGGCGTCATCCCGGGCTACCCCTCCTACATCACCGACGGTGACGGTGGCGTGCTTGTCGACGTCGACGGCAACACCATCGTCGACTTCGCATCCGGCATCGCCGTGACCTCCGTCGGCGCTTCCAACCAGCGCGTTGCCAAGGCCGTCGCCGAGGCCGCCAGCCACCTCACCCACACCTGCTTCCTCAACGCTCCGTACCAGGGCTTCATTGATGTCTGCAAGAAGCTCAACGAGCTGACCCCGGGCACCCACGAGAAGAAGACCTGCCTCTTCTCCACCGGTGCTGAGGCAGTGGAGAACGCCATCAAAATCGCTCGCCGCTACACCGGCAAGAACCGCGTCGTGGTCTTCGACGGCGCCTTCCACGGCCGCACCAACCTCACCATGACCATGACCGCCAAGAACAAGCCCTACAAGCAGGGCTTTGGCACCCTGGCCGCTGATATCTACCGCGCGCCGATGTCCTACCCGCTGCGCGACGGCCTCGACGGCAAGCAGGCTGCAGCGCGCACCCTGCGCTACATCGAGCAGTACGTCGGCACCGAGGAGCTGGCTGCCGTCATCATCGAGCCGGTGCAGGGCGAGGGCGGCTTCGTCGAGCCGGCCAAGGGCTTCCTCCCGGCACTGCAGGAATGGTGCACCGACAACGGCGTCGTCTTCATCGCCGATGAGATCCAGGCCGGCATCTGCCGCACTGGTTCCTGGTTCGCCTGCGATGACGAGGGCATCATCCCGGACCTCATCACCACCGCCAAGGGCGTGGGCGGCGGCATGCCACTGTCCGCTGTGACCGGCCGCGCCGAGATCATGGATGCCCCGGACCCGGGTTCCCTGGGCGGCACCTACGCCGGTAACCCGGTGGCCTGTGCTGCTTCCCTGGCAGCCTTCGAGGAGATGGAGGAGCTGGACCTGGCTTCCCGCGCCCGCGAGATCGAGGCCATCATCCGCGAGGAGCTGGAGCCGCTGCTTGAGCTCACCACCGTCGCCGAGGTCCGCGGCCGCGGCGCCATGATCGCCATCGAGCTGGTCGACGACAACAACCAGCCGAACGCTGACCTCACCGCCAAGGTGGCCAAGACCTGCCGCGAGCAGGGCGTGCTCATCCTCACCTGCGGCCTCGACGGCAACGTCATCCGCCTCCTGCCGCCGCTGGTCATCAACGAGTCCACCCTGCGCGACGGCCTCCAGGTCCTGGCCGAAGCCATCCGCGCAAACTAATCCGAACCACCACCGTCTTAAAGGAGACACATCACCATGAAGATCTACGATTGCATCATCCTCGGCACCGGCTACGGCGGACTGGGCATGGGTGCCCAGCTGGTCCGCGACGAGCAGAAGGACTTCCTCATCCTCGAGGCTGCCGATGAGGTCGGCGGCGTCTGGCGCGACAACACCTACCCGGGTGCTGCCTGCGATACTCAGGCTCTGATCTACTGCTACTCCTACTTCCTCAACCTCGGCGTCTCCCGCATGTTCGCCGGTCAAGACGAGATGCAGGGCTACCTCAAGGCTCTCGCCGAGGAGTTCAACCTCTACGATCACATCAAGTTCAACCACCGCATCACCAACGCCGAGTGGAAGGAAGACCTCAAGGCGTGGGAGATCGAGGCTAACGGCGAGACCTACTACGGCCGCGTCTTCGTTGGCGCGTGGGGCCAGCTCTCCAAGCCGAAGATCCCGAACTTCCCGAACCGCGAGGCTTTCCAGGGCGTGCAGTTCCACTCCGCTGAGTGGAACCACGACGTTGACCTAGCCGGCAAGAAGGTTGCTGTCATCGGCAACGCTGCTTCTGCAGTTCAGCTGGTTCCGGAGGTCGCCGAGGTCGCGGAGAAGCTCTCCGTGTTCCAGCGCTCCGCTAACTACATCCTGCCGCGCAACCAGGTCATCTTCACCGAGGAAGAGCTCAAGGAGTTCAAGGAAAACCCGGATTCCTACCGCGCTATCCGCCAGGAGATCCACGAGGTTCGCGAGGAAGGCTTCGACCGCCCCCGCAAGGGCACCGATTCCGCTGCCGAGGGTGTCGAGCAGGCCATGGAGCATCTGCGCTCCCAGGTCAACGACCCGGAGCTGGTGGAGAAGCTCACCCCGAACTTCGCCTTCGGCTGCAAGCGCATCCTGCGCTCCGATAACTTCTACCCCACCTTCAACCGTGACAACGTAGAGCTCATCACCGCTGGCATCGAGAAGTTCACCGAGACCGGCATCCGCACCGACGACGGTGCCGAGCACGACTTCGACGTCGTCATCTACGCCACCGGCTTCTACTCCCAGGAGTTCCAGGGTGATCTGCCGATTGCTGGCCGCGACGGCATCGACCTGCGCGAGCGCTGGGGCAACTCCCCGGAGGCGTACCTGGGCATGACCGTGGACGGCTTCCCGAACTTCTTCATGCTCTACGGCCCGAACACCAACCTCAACCACCACTCCGTGGTGGCCATGCTCGAGGCACAGGACCGCTACATCTCCCAGGCCGTTGCGTACCTGCGCGAGAACCCGGAGGCAGCCCTGGATGTGAAGAAGAACGTCATCGACGAGTTCAACACCCGCATCCAGAAGGAACTCGAGGAATCTGCGTTCTCCGCTGACTGCTCCTCCTGGTACAAGAACGAAGAAGGCCGCGTCATCAACAACTGGTCCGGCAACGTTGCTGAGTACTACGAGCTGACCGACAAGCTCGAGCTCAATGACTACGAGCTGGTCTAGGAGGTAGTTCACAATGCACACTCTGCACGACGAATTTTCCGGGCGTCCCGTCACTGAGGATGCGTGGAAGGCGCTGAAACCTTTCCGCGATGGTGGGGCGAAGTCCTTCCATAACTTCCCCATCCCGCAGGTGCGTGAGAACTACGTAGCCTCGGCCCACGCCAACCCGCTCCACGAGGAGAAGGAACCCGCGACCACGGATTTCCAGGTCGAGGACTTCCAGGTTCGCCTCTACGACCCCCGCCCGGAGGCGGAGCGCGGCCAGGAGACCCCAGCGGTGCTCTACATGCACGGCGGCGGCTGGCTCATGGGCAACCTAGAGACCCACCACTCCTCGGTACGCCGTATCGCGGTGCTGACTGGTCTCCCGGTCGTTGCGGTGGACTATCGCCTTGCCCCGGAGCACACCTACCCGGCTGCTATCGACGATTGCCGCGCTGCCTACCGCTGGTTGTCCGACTCCTCGGCTGAGCATGGCCTGACCGTGACCTCCATCGCGGTGGCTGGCGACTCGGCCGGTGGCCAGCTCGCCGCCGTGATGGCGAACGAGTTCGTGGGTGAGGAGGGCGTCGCCAAGCTCAGCTCCCAGATCCTGCTCTACCCGATCACGGATTGCTCCCGCGAGCGAACCGAGAACGGTGCCTCCTACAAGCGCCTGGAAGAGGGCTTCCCGCTGGCCTCTGACACCATGCGCTGGTTCATCGATACCTTCGTTACGGAGGAATCGCAGCGCACGGCGAAGGATCTCTCCCCGCTGCTGCACGAGCTGCCGGAGGGCCTGCCCCCGTCACTCGTTATCACGGTGGATAACGATCCGCTGGCGGACGAGGGCATCGAGTATGCCGGGAAGCTGGCCAAGGCAGGCGTCGACGTCACGCACAAGCACCTTCTGGGCTACCACCACGGGCTGTTTACCTCTGCTGCGGTCATTGACCGCGGCGAGGAGGAGCTCGCTGGTATCGCCGAGTTCATCAAGGCGGCAGCGAACTAAAAGCTTCCGCTCCATCACGCACGGGGCAGGCACCTTTCCCAGGCCGCCTGCCCCGTTTGCATAAGTAAATATTTCTATCCACCTAAAGTTAGGTTCACCATGCTTAAACGCTCATTCGGCATCGCGATGGCCTTCATCGGCGTGCTCGCGGGTGCCTCCTTCGCTTCGGGCCGCGAGGCCCTCCAATACTTCGTTGCTTTCGGCAACATGGGCGTCGTCGGCGCCATCGTTACCGCGCTAGCCATGACCATCTCCGGCATCACGATCCTCCAGTTGGGCTCCTACCACCGTGCCAAGGAGCACACCTCCGTTTTTAACGCCGTGTCCACGCCCATCGTGTCGAAAATCCTCGACTTCGCCACGCTAACCTGTCTGTTCTGCATCGGCTTCGCCATGTTTGCCGGTGCCGGCGCCAACCTCAACCAGCAATGGGGCTGGCCAGTGTGGATCGGCGCCGTCCTCATGCTCGTCCTCACCCTGCTGACGGGTTTGCTCGACGTGGACAAGGTGACCATCGCCATTGGCGCCATTACCCCGTTCATCATCGTCTTGCTGACCATCGGCACGGTCTACACCGTGCTCACCTCCAACCCAGATTGGTCACACCTCAATGAGCAGGCGCAGCAGCTTCCTACGACGCTGCCCAACTGGTGGGTCTCCGCCATCAATAACCTGGGACTGAACGTCATCGTGGTGGTCTCCATGATGATCGTCATCGGCGGCAACTTCCTCGATGCCAAGGAGGTCGGCTACGGCGGCATTCTCGGCGGCGCATGCTTCCTCTTCCTGCTGGCGGTCCTGGTCGGCGGTCTCTACGTCTCCGTGGGCCCGATCACCGAGGCCGAGATGCCAACGCTGGCCATGATTGAGCAGATTCACCCGGCGCTCGGTATCGCCATGTCCGTCGCCATCTACGGCATGATTTATAACACCGCGATTGGTATGTTCTATGCCTTTGCCAAGCGCCTCACCCGCGGCAAGCCGCAGAACTTCTACAAGGTCTATGTCATCTCCGTGCTCATCGGCTTCGTGCTTTCCTTCATCGGCTTCTCCAACCTCATCGGCTGGGTCTACCCGATTCTTGGATACATGGGCATTGCCATCATGTTCATCATCGGCTTCGCATGGTTGAAGAACCGCAAGGACCTGCAATCTGAGGCCGACCTGCGCCGCCGCGCGCGTGAGCTACTCAAGAAGCGCTTTGAGAATGACAACCACCTCTCCGATGAGGAGGCTCGTGAGCTGGTGGCCATCGCTCGCAACTCCTCCATCCCGGAATCTGACTTCATCAAGGAGATCATGACCGAGGTTGATTCCGAGGACATTCCGGAAGAGCTGCAGATCGGTGACGGCAAGCTCCACGCGCTGATTACCGGCAAGCCCATCCCGCGCAGCAAGAAGAAGGTGTAGTTCTCTCCACTCCCCCTCTCACTCTCTACTCTCACACGTTCTCCGTGCCCCCGCATCCAGCCGCCTAGCGCTGCATGCGGGGGCGCAGCGCTTTCCACAGCGCCCACAAAACCAGATCCGCATCGGAGAACCGGATCCGTTCCTCCAGAGCTTCCAGCCGGTGCCGCACCGTATTGGCGTGCACGCCCACGGCCTTCGCGGCCCGGGCCACGGAGAAGCTTTCAGCTTCATAGGCGCGAAAGATCTCTTCGCCATCCTTAATCCCCTCAATCGCGCGGTCGAGCTCCCCCACTGCGTCCTCCAAGCCGCGCTGGCCCAGGTAGGCCGCTGCCTTCTCGATGGCGCTGCAGTGAGCAAACTCCAGGCTCTGCAGGTGCAAAGAATGCGTTCGTTCCACCACCACGGCGGCAAGCAGGGCCTGGAGCCACGCTGTCGGACCTTCCTCGACGGTGTCGAAGGGAGCAGAGAGCCCAACGGAGCCGAAGAGCACGTCCGCGATCTTCCCCTCCGCTCCCGAGTGGGTAGTCAACACGCAGGTGCGGCCGGACACATAGCCCAGCACCAGCGGCACGCCCGCGTCCTGGGCCAAGGCGAAGGCCTTGTCGCGCACATCGCTGCGGTAGGAATCCTTGACGGAATCGGAGACAATGAGCCGCATCTTGGCATGCTCCGAAAAGCCCCGCCTGCGCAACGTGGTGGCCACTTCTTCCCTATTCGAGTTCTCATCGCACAACGCCACCATCAGCGCGCTCGATTCGGCGACGTGGTTACGCTGGATGTTTCTCTGCGCCATCAGTGAGGCGGTGAGCAGCTCCTCCAGCGCCGCGAAAGCGGGGTCATCGAAGTCTGCATCCTGACTGGTCTGCCGCCCCCGAATCAGCCAGTAGCCGTGGTCGAAGGAGGGGCTTTCGCCAGCAATGTCGAGCCACCGGGCAAAGACCTTCCAACGCCCCACGTGCATGGTCGTGGTGCTGTGGTTTATCACCACCGACAGGGAACGCGCGATACTCCGCGCGGGCAGCTCGCCGGCGGCGGCAATAACCCGGCCGTCAACGGTCAACAGCAGCAGGGAATCCCCGCTGAACCTGGCAAAGCGCGCGAGAATCTCGGACTCCGGCGCTGGGTTGACCAACCCGGGGCTTAATTGCCCGATGGTGCTGAGCTTGCGCCAGGATGCCAGGTTGGGTTGGCGCCGCAAAAGCTCATCCACCGCGCGCCGGATATCTTGGCGCGTGATCCCATCGGTGCCGTACAGGACGGCGCCGGTTCCCTCCACCGAGTCCAGGACTTCCTGCTCATCGAACTCGGAGTCGAGGAATATGACCCCGGCGGCGTCGACCAGCCGGCGCTGGATGGCACGCGGGTTTCCCTCCGGCCGGGGAAGAACTAGCCAGTCCGCCACATCCCCATCGCCCTCGGCGCACAGCCCCACAAAATTCTCATCCTCGAGCGCCCTGCTCAAGCGGCGCAGCCGCGGCTCCATCACGACGAGATCGGCGATCCGCAGCACCGGATTATCTTGTGACGCCACTTATCCCTCCGGAAAATAGTGTCCTATCTTACTTTCCTCCGGCTAATTCTAGTATGCCCCAACCTGCTTGTTTGGAGTTTCCTCCACCTTCTTCGCTCTTAATTCACCGTTTCTCCATTGCTCCCCTCCTCGTGCCATATCAAGATTCCTCTCAACCGAATTCACCAGCCTTTGAAAGAGAGGTTCCCACCATGACGGGAAACAAACCTTTTCGCGTATCCGTTGACGTCGGCGGAACGTTCACCGATGTCGCGATTGTTAACACCGAGACCCACGAGTTGTCGGTGGCCAAGGTTCCCTCCACCCCGGATGACCCGATGAAAGCGGTGATGAACGGCCTCAAGTCGGCCGACGTCCAGCTCAACCAGGTCGAGGTGTTCTCCCACGGCACCACGGTTGCCACCAACGCGCTGATCCAGCGCCGCTTCCCACCGGCAGCGCTCATCACCACGAAGGGCTTCCGCGATGTTCTGGAAATCCGCGACGGCACCAAGGATGAGTTGTGGGATGCCTACAAGGACGTTCCGGACCCCTACATCCGCCGCCGCGATCGCTACGAGGTCGAAGAGCGCATCGACTTCGACGGCGCCGAGATCACCCCGTTGGATGAGGCAGAGGCTCGCCGCATCGCCGGGATCCTGCGCCGCAAGAAGATTGAGACCGTCGCGGTCTGCTTCATCAACTCCCATGCCAACGCCTCCCACGAGGAGCGCATGGCGGAGATCCTACGCGAGGAACTTCCCGACGCCACCGTCTCCACCTCCTCCGAAATCCTCCCGGAGATCTTCGAGCACGACCGCTTCTCCACGACCGTCGCCAATGCGGTCCTGGCCCCGCTCGTCTCCGGCTACGTCAACCGCCTGTCCCGCCAGCTGGAGGAAGGCGGCTACGACGGAGACCTGCTCCTTCTCCACTCCGGCGGCGGTTCCATGACCCCGGAGATGGTGACCCGCTACCCGGTCCGCCTGGCTGCCTCCGGCATTGCGGCCGGCGCCATCGCGGTGCAAGACATCGCCACCCGCTGTGGCTACTCCAACGCGATTGGCCTGGAAATGGGCGGTACCTCCACCGATATCGCGCTGGTCTACGAAGGTGACATCCGCATCACCAAGCAGTGGCAGGTCGAATACGGCTTCCCCATCTGCTTCCCGTCCATCGAGGTCGGCACCATCGGCGCTGGCGGCGGCTCGCTGGCCTGGATCGATGAGGCAGGTTCCCTGCGCAACGGCCCGCAGTCCGCGGGCGCGGATCCGGGACCGGTCTGCTACGAGCGCGGCGGCACCGATGCCACCAACACCGATGCCAACGTCACCCTCGGCCGCCTCGGCACCGAGCTCATCGGCGGTGCACTGAAGCTGAACCCCGATGCTGCGCGCGAGGCCGTCAACAAGACCGTTGCAGAGCCGCTCAACCTTGAGCTCGAAGCCGCAGCCGAGAACATCATCCAGGTGGCCAACGCCAACATGGCCGATGCGGTTCGCCTGCTGTCCATCCGCCGTGGCTACGACCCGCGTGACTTCGTCCTTGTCGTCGGCGGCGGCGCCGGCGCCCTGCACGGCGCTGAGGTCGCCCGCGATCTGTCCATCCCCACCGTCGTGGTCCCGCCGCACCCAGGCGTGACCTCCGCCCAGGGCTGCTTGCTCGTGGACATCCGACACGACATCACCAAGATGTACCAAGCACCGGTGGACGAGGTGGACACCACCGAACTGCGCAAGGAATTCCAGGCGCTGATCTCCGAGGCCCGCGAGCGCCTGGAGAAGGAGCACGTCCCAGAGGAGCGCATGAAGTTCAAGCTGACCGCCTCCATGCGCTACCGCGGCCAGTGGCGTTCCCTGACGGTGGAAATCCCCGAGTCCGATAACCCGCTCGATGATGCCGTCGCCATGTTCCACGATGAGCACGAGCGCGAGTACTCCTTCGCCGACCGCGACGGCGCGGTGGAGTTCTACCAGATTGGCCTCATCGCCATCGGCGAGCTCGAGAACCCGCCCTTCAAGCACTACGAGGTCGAAGAGCACGAGGCAGAGCTCCCGGAGACCACCCGCCCCGTCTACTTCTCCGCGCACGGCGGCTGGGCCGATGTCCCGATTTATCACCGCCCCGACCTGAAGGCCGGCGCCAAGCTCAACGGCCCGGCCATCATCGACCAGTTCGATGCCACCACCGTCATTCCGCCTGGAGACCGTGCAGAAATTGATGAGTGGTCCAACATCCGTATCCACATCGGCAAGGCCACCAACGCCTAAGACCCTCGCCTTCAGACTCTCCTTTGAAAGGAATCGACATGACTACGACTCACACACAGCCACAGAAACCCTCGCCGTCTTCTTCCGGCCGCCGCACGCTCGACCCGGTGACCTTCGAGGTTCTCAAGAACGCCTTTGCCACCTCGGTCAACCTCATGTCCGAGCAGATTCTGCGCACCTGCTACTCCTTCGTCATTTACTCGCGTGACTTCTCCTCCGCGCTGTGTGACGCCGAGGGCAACACCGTGATGCAGGGAAACCAGGACATCGCCGTACACGTCGGCACCCTGCACTTCCAGTGCCAAGCCGTGCTCAAGGAATTCGGCGATGACATCCACGAAGGTGACGTCTTCGCCATCAACGACCCCTACCAGGGCGGCACGCACATGAATGACGTGTCCTTCCTGCGCCCCATCTTCCACGAGGGCACCCTACTGGCCTTCGCACAGAACAAGGGCCACTGGGCCGATGCCGGCGGCTCCGTCCCGGGCTCCTTCGACGTCTCCGCGACCGACTACTACACCGAGGGCCTGCGCATCACCCCGGTGCGCGTGTGGTCCAAGGGCGTGTTCCTCAAGGACGTCGCCAAGCTTTTGGCTGGCAACACCCGCAGCCCCGAGATCGTCATGGGTGACCTCAAGGCCCAGGCCGAGGCCACCGCGGTCTGTGAGCGCGAAATCCACCGCCTCGTGGACAAGTACTCCTTCGACACCGTGCGCACCGCGCTGCGGGAGGTCCAGGACTACGTGGAAGACATCGTCACCTCCCGTGTGGCCGCGCTTGACGACGGCGAGTGGTCCACCATCGACTACATCGACCTCGACCCGGCCAAGGAAGAGGGCCTCGTTCCCATCAAGGTAACGATGCGCATCAAGGGCGGACGCCTCTCCTACTCGCTGGACGGTTCCGCGCCGGCGGTGGCCAGCTTCCTCAACGCGGGCTATGGCTCCGCGTTCTCCGGAATCGTCGCCGGCACCAAGACCTTCTTCCCCGACGTGCCGCTTAACTCCGGCCTCTACCGCGCCATGGACATCGACCTAGGCCCGGAGGGAACCGTGGTCAACGCCGGAATGCCGCACGCGGTGACCGGCTTCTGTTCCGGCCCCTTCGAGAAGATCATGAACGCGGTCTTCGAACTGTGGTCCCAACTCATGCATGAGCGCGCCATGGCCTGTGCCTTCAACCTGGAGTACCTGCTCATCGGTGGTTGGGATACGCGTGACGCGAAGAAACCAGAGGACAAGGGCGAGTTCTTCATGTGGTACGACTGGATGGCTGGCGGCTGGGGCGGCCGCGTCGACCGCGATGGCTCCTCCGCCACCGCGCCGGTCTTCGGCCCGGGCCTGGCGGTCCAGCCGGTCGAAGGCCAGGAGCGTCTCTCCCCCGTTATCACCAGCCACCACGCCCTGGTGACTGACTCGGCGGGCCCCGGCAAGTTCCGCGGCGGTGTGGGTGTAACCAAGGGCGGTGTGCTCACGGACGCGAACAAGACCGTCATGAGCTACTGCTGTGACCGCTCGCGTTCCGTGACCTGGGGCATCGAGGGTGGTCTGCCGTCCATCCCGCAGGGCGTGTGGCTCAACCGCGGCACCCCGGATGAGCAGTACCTCGGCGCGCTGTTCTCCAATGTTCCGGTCGGCCCGGGCGATACCTTCGAGCGCCCCTCCGCCGGTGGCGGCGGCTTCGGCGATGCCCTGGAGCGCGACCCGAAGGCCGTGCTGGAGGACGTCATCGATGGCTACGTCTCCGTGGGCCGTGCCGCCAAGGACTACGGCGTTGTCATCCGCCCCGTTGACCCGGAAATCGACGAGTACGAGCTCGACGAGGAGGAAACCGCGAAGCTGCGTGAGGAGCTGCGCTCTACCCGCCTGGACAAGCTGGCGGAGTCCCCGGAGTCCGTGGCTGAGCGCTACAACGCCGGCGAGTTGGACCAGCTCGACCTGGTCCGCCACTACGGCGTCATCCTCGACTGGGCCACCGGAGAGCTCCTGCCCACCACCACCCAGCAGTACCGCGAGCAGATGGCCAAGCGTTCCTCTTCCCACTGGAAGTAGGTAGCGCCCCGGCTAGCCCCCTAAGCTAGGGGGCATGTCTCTCCTCGGCCCCGTACTCTCCCACCTCGCCAGCGGCACCCGTGTCCCCGACGAGTTGCGCGAGCAACTGGCGGCCGAGGAGCTTGGCGCGCTTCGGGCCGTTGAGGAAACCATGCGCGCCAACCACACGTGGCGGGTGATGTCGACGAAACTGCTCGACGTCTCCCAGATGCTCAACTCGGGCCGCGAATCCACCGACATCCTCCAGGCGATTGTGCGCCACGCGCGCTCCACCATCGGCACGGAGGTGGGCTACCTCAGCCTCAACGATGAGGACACCGGCTTTACCAAGGTGCTGGCCACCAGCGGTGTCGTAACTGAGGAATTCCGCACCATCAACATGCCGATGGGCTCCGGAATCCTCGGCATCGTGGCCGCCACTAACCGCCCGGCGTGGACCTATGACCATTCTGTGGATCCCAACGTCACGCACGTGGATTACGTGGACCGTGCGGTAGAAGCCGAAGGAATCCGCGGGATCCTCGGCGCCCCGATCCGCATTTCTGGGCGCACCATCGGCGCGCTTCTCGTGGGGGATCGCCACCCGCGTCACTACACGCACGAGGAAATCGCAGCGCTCGAGGTGCTCGGCTCTATTACCTCCGTGGCGCTGGAGAATGCCCAAGTCATTGAGAGTCAGGGCGAATCCGTCGCGGAGCTTACCCGCTCCCAAATTGCGCTGAGCCGCCACGTGGACGAATTGCAGTGGCTCAACGACGTCAACACGCAGCTGCTCCACGTGCTGATGAACAATCCCAGCTTCGAGGAGCTCGAGCGCGTGCTAGCTAAAAGCCTCGATGCGCCGGTCACGCTGTGGACCGCGGAGGATGCCCCGGACACTCCCCCAACCAGCACGTTCCCCGTGGAGTTTAACGGGCGGGCGCTGGGCACGATTGGTGTGGACAAGGAGCTCAGCGACGCCGAACTGCGCGTCATCAGCCACGCCTCCGCAGCCTTTACAGCGATTGCGCTTTTTGCTGAGGCGCTTGTCGACGCCACCGCGCGCAAAGTCGACGACCTCGTCTACGCCGTAGCACTAGGCAACGCCGGGCGCGAGGAGATCGCCCGTCTGCGCCACCTGACGGGGATTAGCCTGAACTCTTCGGCACAGCTGTACTTCGTAGGCCTGCACTCAGCCAAGAACCTGCCCACCCGCCCCCAGCTGGAGCACCTCCTGCCAGGTAACGCCGCCATTACGCACCACGACCAACACGTGTGCGTGCTGTACCAACCGGATCGGGATATCGATAAGGCGCTGGCCCCACTGCTGTCTGAATTCCCTGAGTTGACGGTCTCTGCCATCGGCTTCGGCGGCCTGAGCGAAGCGCGCAGCGCCCACGATTCCGCCATGGCCTACCTGGATTCAGCACTCGCTTTGGGCTTGCGCGGCCAGCTCGTCACCGAGGACTCCCTAGGCACGGTGGGTCTCATCCTGGGTGCGGACCCGCAGGCGCTGAACGCGCTGTCCACGCGCACCATCGGCCCGCTGGTGCGCTACGACGAGGAGCACTCCACCGAGTTGACCGCTACCGCGCACCACTACTTGCTCTCCGGGCACAGCATTCCGCAGACCGCCCGGGCGATGTTCATCCACCCCAACACAGTGCGCCAACGCCTCGATCGGATCGCTGAGCTCATGGGTGAGGAGTGGGCCGTGGGCCAGCGCGGGCTCGATGTCTTCGTAGCGCTGCGCGCCCACGCCCTCAGCGGGTAGAGAATTCCCCATCCGCTTAACGGCCCGGTGTAGTTTTTCCCATACCGTTCCGGCCCTCCTTAACGCCCGGTGGCGTACATTGCGATGCATTAACCCCATCTCATGTCTGGAGGTATCTATGTCTGACACGATTACCATTCGCGGCGCCGTTCTGGAGCGCTCCGGCGACGAGCGCCCCTACGCCGACTCCAAGCCGATCACCGTGAGCGAGCTCGAGCTCTCCGCTCCCGGCGAGGGCGAGATCCTGGTCAAGATCACCGCTGCTGGCCTGTGCCACTCTGACCTTTCCGTGGTCAACAACAACCGCCCCCGTCCGCTGCCGATGCTGCTGGGTCACGAGTCCGCTGGCATCGTCGAGGAAATCGGCCCGGGCGTTACCAACGTCAAGGTTGGTGACCACGTCGTCATGACCTTCCTCCCGCGCTGCGGCGAGTGCGCCGGCTGCAAGACCGACGGCAAGATGCCGTGTGAGGTCGGCTCCAAGACCAACAACGAGGGCACCCTCATCCGCGGCACCCGCCACCTCACCCGCAACGGTGAGACGATCCAGCACCATCTTGGTGTCTCCGGCTTCGCCACCCACGCCGTGGTCTCCGAGCTCTCCGTCGTGCCAGTGGGCTCCGATGTCCCGGCCGATATCGCCGCCATCCTCGGCTGCGCCATCCTCACTGGTGGCGGCGCCGTGCTCAACGAGATCGATCCGAAGCCGGAGGACAGCATCGCCGTCGTCGGCCTCGGTGGCGTTGGCATGGCCGCCATTATCACCGCTGCTGCGCTCGGCGTGAAGGAGATCGTGGGCATCGACATGCAGAAGGACAAGTGCGAGAAGGCCATCGAAATCGGTGCCACCTCCGCGATGACCCCACAGGAAGCTGAGGAGTCCGGAAAGAAGTTCACCGCTGTCGTGGAGGCCGCCGGCCACCCGAAGGCACTGGAAACCGCCTACAAGGTCACCGCACCGGGCGGCCTGACCGTCACCGTCGGCCTGCCGGCACCGGGCTCCACCATCACCATCGACCCGCTGGTGATGACTGCCGAGGCACGCCGCGTCCACGGCTGCTACCTGGGCTCCTCCGTCCCGTCGAAGGACATCCCGAAGTACGAGCAGCTGTGGCGCGAGGGCAAGCTCAACGCTGAGGCCCTCATCTCCGACCACATCAAGCTCGAGGACATC
The DNA here is from genome assembly GCF_001815785.1 of Corynebacterium sp. HMSC056F09. Classification (NCBI taxonomy): domain Bacteria; kingdom Bacillati; phylum Actinomycetota; class Actinomycetes; order Mycobacteriales; family Corynebacteriaceae; genus Corynebacterium; species Corynebacterium sp. HMSC056F09. The sequence continues at coordinate 51,269 of NZ_KV821899.1, read as the reverse complement.
AACACCGCCATGGACCGCCTGTCCGACGGTGTAGCACTGCGCCAGATCATCGAGTTCGACTAACCAAGGTTCGACTAAACCTCAAGCACTAAACCTCAACGAACCTCTCACCTTTCCTCACCAAGCCCCGCGCGCTTCACGCCCGCCGGGCTTGGTCCCTTTTCTTTGAAAGGAGGCCGTCATGGCCGAAACCACCGAAGCCACCGAACCCGAAGACCAGGGCATCGGTCAAGCTTCACCCCACTGGAAGATGGGCCCCTTCGATGTTCGCCTCCCCTTCGTGCATTACCGCATGGAGTGGCCGGACTTCGCTCAAGGCTTGTTCATGTGTGTGGTGGACTTGGGCGCTATCCCCCTGATGACCGAGGCCCTCGGCATGCCCTACGAAGCGGCGCTGGCCGTCGTTATGCTCAACGGCCTGCTCTACCTCACCCACCACCTCTTGGGTGACCCGGTTGTCCCAGGCTGGATTACCCCGGCGATTCCGTTGCTGACGGTCTATATCCAGACCTTCCCGGAGGGTGAGGAGCGTATCTGGGCCTTGATCAGCTTCCAGCTGATGCTCGGCATATTCTCACTAACGCTGGGCATAACGGGATGGGCGTCAAAGGTCGTTCGCCTCATCCCATCAGGTCTGCGCGCCGGCATCGTTCTCGGCGCCGGTATTGCCGCCATCATCTCAGTGTTTAAGGAGGATGGACGTTTCCATTCCTTCCCTATCACCATCACGATTGCGGTAGCCGTAGCTTTCTTCCTCATGTATTCACGAGGTTTCCAAGCCCTGCGACAGAAGGCCGCCGGTTGGCGCTTCCTGGCTTCGCTAGGCATCCTGCCTGCTATCTTCGTCGCGGTCTTCGTCGCACCGCTGGCTGGCGAGGCTCCCTGGCCGGACGTGGAGTGGGGCTTTTCAAAACCTGACTTCATGACCTTGTGGTCTGAGTACACCGTCTTCGGTGTCGGTCTTCCGCCGGCGCACATGTTCCTCACCGCTATCCCCACGGTGTTGGCTGCGTACATCGTTGTTTTCGGTGACGTCCTGCAGGCTAACGCCGTTCTCAAGGAAGCCGACCACGTCCGCACGGACGAGGCCGTGGTCTACAGTCCGTCGCGCGCGCACCTGCTCTTCGGCGGCCGCAACATGCTGATGTCCATCATCGGCCCGGACATCGCCATGTGTGGCCCGCTGTGGGCGGCGATGCACGTGGTCATCGTTGAACGCTACAAGCAGGGCAAGCGCGCCATGCGCACCATCTTTGGCGGCGCGGGCTCTTTCCGTTGGGGTACCAACACAGGCCTCCTCCTGCTGCCGATTACCTCCTTCGTGGAGCCCATCCTGCCGGTGGGCTTGGCACTGACGCTCATCATTCAGGGCTTCGTGTCTGTACGCGTGGGCATCATGGAAGCCAAGAACCAGAAGGATCTGGGTATCGCAGGCGTTACCGCCGGCGTGCTGGCCACCCAGGGTGCCGCATGGGGATTCGCCGCCGGCATCATCATGGTTCTGGTCATCTACGGCAAGGACATGTTCAAGGACGAACGCGACGGCACCATCCGCAACTTCGATGAAATCGATCCGGAAGAGGGCTTCGCCGACGCCCAAGCGGACTTCACCGAGCTGGCTGAGCTCAACGATCTGGACGCTGAGGGACGCCCGATCGATCCGAACGCCCCGAAGCCGAAGGACACCAGAAGCTAGACACCCAGAAACTAAACAGCGCGACACAGTGCCTGTGAACAGGCCTGAGTGCAAGACAATGCTCGGGCCCCGAACACGGCGCCCGCACTGCTTAGCCTCTCCTCTTTAGATGGTCCCTTTACTCTGGTCTCTTAGCAGAGTAAAGGGACCATCTTTCTCTGGTTTTCAGCACACAGATGGTCCCTCATCCCAGATGAGGGACCAAAGTAGAGAGACCAAACGAATAAGACCATCTGCGCAGTAGCGCCCGTGCGGCGGCACCGGTACGACGCCACGTGGTTAGCTAAACGCCGCCTCCCCCGTCAGCACCCGCCCCAGAATCAGCGTGTGGATTTCATCGGTGCCCTCGTAGGTGCGCACTGATTCCAGGTTGGCGGCGTGGCGCAGCGGCGAGTAGTCCGCGGTGATACCGTTGCCGCCCAGGATGGTGCGGGCTTGGCGGCAAATGTCGATGGCAGTGCGGCAGTTGGCCAGCTTGCCCACCGAAATCTGGTAGGGCTCCAGCGTGCCCGCATCCTTGGCGCGGCCCAGGTTCAACGCCAGCAGCTGCCCCTTGTTCAGCTCCACCGCCATATCCACCAGCTTCTGCTGGGTGAGCTGGAAGGACGCCAGCGAGCGATCGAATTGCTTGCGCTCCTTGGCGTACTCCAGAGCCACCTCCAAAGAATCACGGGCAGCGCCCAAAGCGCCGAAGCTAATGCCGAAGCGAGCCTCGTTCAAACACATAAACGGCCCCTTGAGTCCCGGATGCTTGGGCAGCAGGGCGTCGGCGGGCAAAGTAACGCCTTCCAGTTCAATATCGCACTGGATAGAAGCGCGCATCGATAGCTTGCGGGTAATTGGCGTCGCCTTAAACCCCGGCGTGGACGTCGGCACGATGAAGCCGCGCACGCCCGCCTCCACCCCGGCGGCCGCCGCGTCTTCCTCGGACACCTTGGCCCAGATGATGGCCACCCCGGCCACACTCGCCAGGCCAATCCAGCGCTTCGCACCGTCCAGTACCCATTCACCGGAGCGGTAGCGCGCCACCGTCACCATGCTTGCCGGGTCCGAACCGGCGGTCGGCTCTGTCAAGCCGAAGCAGCCAATGACCTCACCGGCTGCCATCTTGGGCAGCCACTCCTGTTTCTGTTCCTCCGAGCCGTGCTTATAAATCGCCGACATCGCCAGCGAGCCCTGTACTGACACCACCGTACGGATACCGGAGTCTCCTGCTTCCAGCTCCTGCATGGCCAGCCCGTATTCCACCGCGGAACGCCCGGCGCAGCCATAGCCTTCCAGATGCATCCCGAACAGGCCAGCCTCCGCCAGCACCGGGAAGATGGACTCCGGCAGCACCGCGTCCTCATACCACTGCCCCACGTGCAGGCGGATGTGCTCATCCACCAGTGCGGCGACGCGGTCACGGGTAGCTTTTTCTTCTTCGCTCAGCAGAGCATCGATCCCCAGAAGATCTGTCATGGCATTCTCCTCACGATTCGAGCAACGAACCACAATTCGTATGTATAGTAATACGCATCACTCTACCCGCTCGCCCCAGGAGGAACAATGCGCGCGCCCGCCAACGCCATCCCGATAACCCTTGCCTTGCGGTGGTCCGACCAGGACGCGAACGCCCACGTCAATAACGCCACGATGGTCACGCTTTTAGAGGAAGCGCGCGTCCGTGCGGCCGCCAAACTGAGCGGCCCAATTGCCACCAATTCCTATGCTCACGTGGTGCGATCCCTCGAAGTCCAGTATGACGCCGAGCTCACCTACACCGATTCCATCGAGGCGCGGGTGTGGATCTCGCGCATCGGAACCACCTCCTACCAGGTTTCCCACGAACTCATCCAGGACGGCGCCTCATGCGTGTTCGCGACGGCGACGCTGGTGCTTATCGACGTCTCCGCGCGCCGCCCCATCGCCCTGCCCGATGACCTCAGTGGCCGCCTGCAAGCCCATTTTTCCGAATAGCCATTCACCTTTTCATTCACCCTCCTCCCCCATAATTTCGCACCACCAAGGAGCACAACACTCATGATTTCCACCCGCGTTACCGAGATGCTCGGCATCACTCACCCCATCATCCAAGGCGGCATGCAATGGGTCGGCCGCGCCGAACTCGCCGCCGCGGTATCCAACGCCGGCGGCCTCGGTGTCGTTACCGCGCTTACGCAGCCCACCCCGGAAGACTTGCGCCACGAGATTCGCCGCACGCGCGAGCTGACCGATAAGCCCTTCGGCGTCAACCTCACCATGCTCCCGGCAATTACCCCACCGCCCTATGCGGAATACCGCGACGTCATCATTGAGGAAGGCGTGAAGATTGCAGAAACCGCTGGAAATAATCCCAAGGACCACATGCCGGCTTTCAAGGATGCCGGCATCACTGTCATCCACAAGTGCACCTCCGTGCGGCATGCGCTGAGTGCACAGAAGGTGGGCGTCGACATCGTGAGCATCGACGGCTTTGAGTGCGCCGGCCACCCCGGCGAAGATGACATTCCGGGACTCGTGCTCATTCCCGCCGCCGCGGACCAGCTGGACATCCCCATCGTGGCCTCAGGCGGCTTCGCGGATGGCCGCGGGCTCGCTGCCGCCCTGGCACTGGGCGCCGAGGGCATCAACATGGGAACCCGCTTCGTGGCTTCCACGGAAGCCCCAGTGCACGAGAACGTCAAGCAGGCCATCGTGGAGCGCAGCGAGCTGGATACCCAGCTCATCCTCCGCGAGCTGCGCAATTCCACCCGCGTGGCCAGGAACGCTGTCAGCGATGAGGTTGCCGAGCGCCTTGCCCAGGGCGCCGAGTTTGGGGATATCCGCCACCTCGTTGCCGGCAAGCGCGGCCGTGCAGTCTACGAAACCGGTGATTTGGATGCAGGCGTGTGGACCTGCGGAACGTCGCAGGGTCTAATCCACGATGTGGCACCCTGTTCCGAAATCGTCTCCCGCATCTCCGCTGAGGCCGAGCGCATCATTTCCTCCCTCACCGAGCTTGTTAAGGACTAAACCATGACCGATGCCATCCTCACCCGCCGCGAAGGCTCCGTCCTCGTCGCACGCATCAATAACTCCGCGCGCCGCAACGCCATTGCCAAGGACCATTGCCTGGCTCTCTCTGCCGCGCTTGCCGACGCCTCCTCTGACCCCGCCATCCGCGCCCTCATCATCACCGGCGATGAAACCGCCTTCTGTGCCGGAGCGGATCTCGTCGCCGCCGCGCAAGAGGCAGCCACCGCGCAAGCTGCGGGCGAGACTCCCGACCCGGCCGAGTCCACCATGCTTCCCCAGCTCAACGCACTGGTGGCTGAGATTCAGGCCGCCGAGATTCCCGTCATCGCCGCGGTCGAAGGTGCGGCCGCTGGCGCGGGTGCTTCGCTGGCTTTTGCCTGCGATCTCATCGTGGCCGGCGAGGACTCCTACTTCACGCTGCCCTTCGGCAAGATTGGCCTTATCCCTGACGGCGGCGTGAGCCTCACCGCACTCGCCTCCGTGGGGCGCCACCGCGCGCTCGCCCTGGCACTGCTACAAGACAAGCTCGGCGTCGCCGAGGCCGAGGCTGCAGGTCTCGTAACCACACGCGCACCCCAGGGCCACGCACTGGCCACTGCACTGGAGGTAGCGGAACGCCTGCACATTGCCCCGCGCGATGCCCTGGCCAAAGCAAAGGAGGCCATCAACCGCACGGCTCTGGGGCAGCTCGATGGGCAGCTGGCTTGGGAGGAGCCGACGCAGTACGCGCAGATGGCCTCGGCTGGCCACAAGGAGGGCGTCATGGCCTTTCTCGAGAAGCGCCCCGCGCGCTTTGATTAGCAAAAATCGACTAGCAGAAAACTGCCAGGCGGAGTTCATGGCGATGCCAGCACTGGCCGCCATACTCTGTGTTGTGCGTTTGAGAGAGCGCATGCGAGA
>NZ_KV821899.1:0-45576 GCF_001815785.1 Corynebacterium sp. HMSC056F09 | reverse complement strand
TTGTGCGTTTGAGAGAGCGCATGCGAGAGAGAGAACCCCTCATCCTCCGGAGGGCGGCCAGTGGCCGATAATCGGAGGAACTTGATAGAGACGCTGCTGGGCCCTTCCCCGAGGAATCGTGGGAGGGGCCCAGCGGTGTTTTCACCTGGTAAGTTCTGAAGCAACAACCGCTGTTCAGCCCCACTCATTGCACCGTCAAACTAGCAGGATCTACTCAGTTCAATGCACGCAATCTTAGCGGTCATCGACACTCTAAGCATGGATTAAAGCAGGAGTTCTATCTGCGTTCATACTGACGGAGAAAATAGGTTGGACTGGGCTAATTCTTTTCGTTTGTAAGGTGTTTTCCCTGATCAAAAAGCGCGAAGATTAGGACCATGACACCCGATACAACCAACACGATCCCAACACCAGTTGTCGAATTCGTTGGAGAAGCCGTAACAAGAGAAAGCGCACCCAAGGGGGCCAGTCCGCCCGCAATGGCTGTACCGAGTTCACGCGCAAAACCTACACCAGTACTGCGGACTTCGGTCGGAAACTGGCGGCTTAGGAATGATCCTTGTGCCGAGAACATCATCGGGGCAAGGATGCCCGTTCCAATCGCAATTGCGACATAGGCGCCCCATGCAGTACCAGTCTCAAGTAGAGCGAGGAATCCGAAAGCAAAGAGTGCTGAAAGAACACCTCCGGTGGCGATGACCATCTTGGAACCGAAACGGTCACACGCTTCACCGAAGATCGGGACAGCAAAAATGGCAACACAGCCCGCGACCATGACCGCTCCGGACGCAATGTTAGCGCTGACCTCCTGAAATTCTTTGAGGTACGCCACAGAAAACGTCTTGAAGATGTAGCTAAGCGCGTTGTACCCAATCGCGATGCCGAGAACAACTATTAAGCCCTTCCAATTGTATTTAAAGACCTCAGAAAAGGTGACCGTCTTCTTTTCCTCGACAACATCTTGCTTGAATTCGGGCGACTCAGGCAGCGAACGGCGTACCCACATTCCAACTCCGACCAGAACGATGGAAATAACGAAAGGAATTCGCCAGCCACCGTTCATAAGGAACTCATCTCCGTTCAAGGTCAATAAAAAGATGGTTCCGGATGAGAGAACAAGACCAAGGTTGAGGCCAAGTGCCGGCCAGGCACCTTGGCGCCCCCTACGGCCTTCCTTAGCGTGCTCGTACGAATTTACGGCGGCGCCGGCATACTCAGCACCTGCACCCATGCCCTGGAAAATCCGGCAAGTTACCAAAAGTACAGGAGCCGCAAGGCCAATTGTCTCATAAGTAGGAAGAATACCGATTAAGAACGTCGAAAGCCCCATAAGCGTGAAGGTAATGACAAGGGTCTTTTTACGCCCGATTCGATCCCCCATGTGGCCAAAGACAATACCGCCAATTGGACGGGCAATGAAGCCTACGGCAAAAGTAGCAAAGGCTTTGAGGGTAGCTGTTTCGGAACTATCATCGCTGAAAAAGAGCTGTCCGAAAACGATGGACGCCATAGTGGCATAAAGATAGAAGTCGTACCACTCGACGGTCGTACCGATTAACGTAGCGGCCAAAACTTTACGAAGACGCGACTTCTCCTGCTCAGGAGTCTCAACCTGTGGAGCCGGCGTTGAGGCAGAATTTGTAGTCATCTTTGTGTGCTCCTTTCGAGAATTGAAAATTAGAGGTCGTGCTTTTCTGAGACTTGTTCGACGATGTATTCAGCAATTGCGAGTGAGGAAGTCGCACCAGGAGATGGCGCATTACGGATGAGCGTTGAATTTCCGAGGTATTCAATAACGAAATCATCGACGAGAGTTCCGTCCTTATCCATTGCCTGTGCACGAACACCTCGTGGCAATGGTTTTGCCTCGGCGTCCATAACGCCTGGTACAAGTCCAGCGGCGCCATTGACGAATTGTTGGCGGGATAGGAGCCCCTTCATTTCTCGGACTGCAGCGAGCATGTTCTTCGCTGCAAACTGCCAAAAACCAAAGTTGAAGGCGATGTCTAATGTGTCCTTGATGCCTATGTTCACACCGCTGTAGTTTTCGCGACCGAAGGAGAGGAAGGCGTTGGGCCCCACGAGCATAGCTCCATCCACTCGCTTGGTCAGGTGTACTCCAAGGAATGGGTAAGCAGGATCGGGAACGGGGTAAACAAGACCGTTTGTGATACCTTCATACTTTGGAGCAAGTTGCATGTACTGCCCAAAGAACGGCACGATCTTCGGGAACTCGTCTCCTCCGGCCATCTTTGCGACTCGGTCCGACTGCAGGCCGGCACAAGCGATCAGGTAATCGAATTCAAATGACTCATTCTTTGTCTTTACAGCGACCCGATCTGAGCTTGAATCAATGCTTATAACCTCCTCGCCGAATTTCACTGTTCCCCCCGCTTCGCGGATATCTGCAATCAGGGCTCTTGTGATTCCGGGATAATCGATAATGGCGGTTTCGGGAGAATGAAGGGCCAATGTCCCCTTGGCATTAGGCTCTACAGATGTGATTTCACTTCCGTTAAGAAGACGAACACCTGGAACACCGTTGTCAGTTGCCTTCCTAAAAATTTCGCGGAGACGTTCCTCCTCCTCGGGAGTAGTTGCGACAAGAATTTTGCCGCACTCGTCGTACGCAACCCCCTTGGCCTGAGCATATTGCTTGATCAACTCGACCCCTCGGCGGCAAAGCCGGGCTTTAAGACTGCCTGGCTCATAGTAGAGACCTGCATGGACCACGCCTGAATTATGACCGGTCTGGTGTTCAGCAGGTTCATACCCTTTTTCAAGGACCGTTACTTCTGCTCCGGGAAATCGAAGCGTGATCTCGCGGGCTACAGCTGCGCCGATAATTCCGGCGCCTATAACACCAAAACGACTTGTCGACATAGTTCTCCTTCAGTTTTAAAAGGTGTTGGTGGCATACTTGTGCAATGCAGCAAGTTGAGAAACATCCGAGTCTTACAGAACAAGCTACGGCGCAAATCCGAGCCGGAATTCTTGATGGCAGTCTTGAAGTCGGACAGGTGTATTCAGCAGTTGAACTGGGCAAAAGCCTTGGAGTTTCTCGTACTCCAATCAGGGAAGCTCTCCTTGAGCTTGAGCGCAGAGGGCTTGTTCGTATTGAGAAGAACAAGGGGGCACGCATCTTGAGCACCTCAATCGATACCCTTATTGAAGTTTTTCAGATTCGATTGATGATTGAGGTTCCGCTTTCCCGGCGGACCGCGGAATTTGCAACTACACAAGAACTGTCTCAGGTTGAAGAAAGCTTTGAGCATTTTAGGGAGCAAGCACAGGCAGGCAGCACAGAGGGCACCCTCAAAGCAGATCGAGATTTCCACTCCGCTCTGCTTTCCGGCGCATCCAATCAAAAGGCACTGCAGATCCTTCGGGAGCAAAGGGATTTCGTGCTCAGTACGGGAATCGGAACGGTTCCCAAGAGCAGGTCCGCTTTGGATTGTTTCCACGACCATGACGACATCATGAAAGCTCTTCGTATACGGGACATTGAAGGCGTAGGCATTGCCGTCGGTCGACATATCAGCAACACTGCACAGATACTCATTGCTCAAGAGTCCGGATCTCTCGATCTGGCTTCTCAAAAGAGAATCCGCCAAAGTCTGGAATGGTATATCCACTAGAGTTCACCTCCTCTCGTTCCGTGACCTGGATTACAAGAATATAGATCAGTTGCATGCAACATGTAAGTAGAATCCGGAAAAATATCTAAAAATTGTAGATGGGTGCCCCCGTTGAAGACGAGAAAAGGCACGGTTGAACACGACGCCCCCGGGATAACAAAAATAGAATTCAGTACGCTGCTCGCTGACCAGACCTGGTTTCGTCTATCTCTATGAAACTATTTCCTATGGACATCCACACCTGCGCTAGCGCCCGCGCCACCGAACTCCCCGGCGCGACGTTGACGCACCCTTTCGGCCCTGACTGGGACGTGTTCAAGGTACGCGGCAAGGTCTTCCTCCTTCTCACCGCGGCAACTGGCCGCCCGCAGGCTATCCTCAAAGCCGAGCCCCTTGACGCCGAAGCGCTGCGCAGCGAGCACGCCTTCATCACACCCGGCTATCACATGAACAAGCGCCACTGGGTGTCCGTACACCCAGATCCCCGCCTCACCCCGCAGCTTCTTACCGAACTTGTGACGGACTCCTACCGCCTTGTGGTGGAAAAGCTCCCCCGCTCACAACGCCCCATTAATCCGTCCGATTTTGGCTCTCCATAACCCCGATTATTAACCCCGGGGGCAATTCCCCACACACCGCCCGCTGCGTTTTGATGGCGATAACCAGCGGAATGTGCCCCGCACATCAATCTCACAGCTCATCCCTTCCTCTTTAGGTGGGTCTAAGCTTCACATTGTCCCCCAATCAGTTGCATACTGTATGTCGTGCGTTGGAGAGAACGCACACAGAGAGAGATAGAGAGACTTCAGCGCCCTGTGGCCCCATTACATGCGGCCCGGGCGCTGAAGTTTTAGTCTGTTAATCCATTCCCTGAAAACATTTGCGGACATCAACCCAAAACTCTTACGCTTAATTGCGTGACAGAAATTGATCCAATCGCTGAGACCATCGCGGAGTACCGCCGCTTCGAACGCGCCCGGGCTAGGTTCGACACAGAAGCGCGCCGCGAGTACGGAATCACCGGTTCCCATCTTTCGCTTCTGCGGCTCATCGATAAGAAGGGCCCCATCCCGATCCTTCAGCTGCGCAAGGAACTAGGATGGCAACCCGCCACCATCGGGCAGGCTGTCAAGCGCTTAGTGCGTGATGATCTCATTGCGCTCAACGACGATCCGGAGGACCTGCGCCGCCGTTTGTGCGACATCACCGAAGAAGGCCGTCGCTTCCTGCTCCATGTCCCGCTTACCGGCCCAGTGCGCTTACGCACCTACGAGTTCAGCGAGGAAGAGCTCACCGCGATGAAGCGCGGATTCGAGGTCGCACTACAGGCCTTTGGCTACGAGCCGTGGAGCGATAACGACTAAGGCAGATAGCAACTAGCGCGTCTTGCGCGGCGGCGCGCAGGGCACCTAGCCCTCCCCGCACCCGGATTCCACGAGGCGTTGCGCCACGTGCGTCAGCACGTCCAGTCCAGCCACGCAGTCTTCCTCCGTGGTGAACTCCTTTTCGTTATGGGAGATGCCATCGACGGACGGGATGAAGAGCATGACCGTCGGCACCACCTCTTTAAGGTTGGTCGAGTCATGGCCGGCCACCGTGTAGATCTCCTGGTGCGAGTAGCCCAGCTCCTCCACCACCTCCCGGGCCAGCGCCACGCCGGCCGCCGGGTAAGGGTTGAGAGCCCACTCGTGCGTTGGCGACAGCTCTACTGAGGTGCGCGATTCCTCCTCTGCTTCGGCAATAATCTCTTGCAGGCGTGCTTGGGCTTTGTCCAGCACCTCCGTGGAGGGCGAGCGCACGTCCACGTTGAAACGCACCTCGCGGGCGATGGTCACGGGCGAGTTCGGCTCCAGTGTTAGCTGCGAGACCGAAGCCTGCAGCTGGCCTTCGGCAAATTCGTGGGTGAGGCGCTCTACTGAAGCAATAATGAGGGAGGCGCCGAAGAGCGCATCCTTCCTATCGGCCATCAGAGTAGAGCCGGTATGGCCCTGTTCACCGGAGACCACCGCCTGGAATTTCTTCGCGCCCCACGTGGCGGTGACCAAACCAATCGTGTTGCCTGCAGCTTCAAGCTCCTTACCTTGCTCGACGTGGATCTCCGCATAGGCCGCGAGCTTCGGAGCTTCACCGCGCGGGGCCCAGCCGGCCTCTTCTTGAGCCTCCGCGACGGTGACGCCGCTGAGATCGGTGGCGGAGTAGGCGTCGTCAAGCGCCAACGTTCCCACAAACACGGAGCTGCCCATCATGGAAGGCGCAAAGCGCGAGCCCTCCTCGTTGAACCAGTTGATCACCGCCAGGTTATAGCGTGCCTTGGCGCCCGACTGCGCCACGCGCCCGGCCGCATGGGCTGCGGCCAGCACGCCATAAGCACCGTCGAAACGGCCTGCCAGTGGCTGCGAATCCAGGTGTGAGCCCAGGCCCACGTACTCGGCGCCGGGGGCAAGCTCAAAGAGACCGTACTGGTTGCCAATCTCGTCATAAATGACCCGCGCCCCGAGGGACTCTAGAACCTCGTGGAACCAGGCGCGGTTGAGGTTATCGCCAGCACTGGCCGCCTGTCGCTCCACGCCACCGCCTGGCGTGGCACCGTTGGCGGACATGGCTTGGAAATCGGCCAGGAATTGTTCGTTGGTGGTTGCTCGCATGTCTACTCCTTAAAAGCTTCCGTAGCGCAGCTCGCCGCCCACGATGGTGGCGGCCACGTCGATGGTGGATAAATCTTCAGTCTGCAGCGGGTCCTGGGAAAGCAGCACGAAATCCGCCAGCTGCTCCGGCATCACCTGCCCCTTGCGCCCGGCCCAGCCCGTCGCCGCGGCCGAACCTGCGGTATAGGCGTAGAGGGCCTCGGCGGGGGTCAGACGATCCTCCGGCCCATAGTCCCGACCCGAGGCTGTGCGCCGCTCCACGAAGGCCTGCATGACCTCCAGGGGCACGCCGGGTGCCACGGGCTGATCGGAACTGCCGGGGAGGATGAGGGAGGCGTCGAGAAGCCGCTTGCCCGGGTAGCTCCACGCGGTGCGCTCCGGGCCGAGGGCATCCGCCATCGCGTCACCGAAGGCCCGGATGAACAGCGGCTGCGGCACCACCACGATGGGCTTGCCGCGCAGGCGCTCAATCTGGTCCGGGCGCACCACACCGCCGTGTTCGATGCGGTGCGGCATGGCGGGCACGCCATGCTTGTCGACGGCCTCCTCCAGCGTCTCTATCGCAAAATCTACCGCTGCATCCCCAATGGCGTGGATGGCCAGTGACCAGCCGGAATTCGCCGCCTGCAACGCACGGGCGCGCATCTGTTCTGGATCCCCCTGGAAGTAACCGTGATGGGAGCAGCAGGCATAGTTTTCACTCAGCGCGGCAGTGGTTCCCAGCAGGGAGCCATCGCTGAAAATCTTCACTGGTCCGATCTGCAGCCACTCATCGCCGAAACCGGTGCGCAGGCCACCATCCAGGCTCCAGCCGGGCCCATCGGAGGCGTGTCCGGAAATCTCGTGCAGCACATCCATGGTCACCATCACCTGCATGCGGGTGTGCAGGGTGGCGTTCTGATAGGCCGCAATCTCGCGCGGGCTGTGCCCAATCCAGCCGCCAGCCACACCGGCATCCGTGACAGAGGTCAGTCCACGTTCGAGGTAGCGGCGCGTGGCCAGTTCCAGGGCGCGGGCAATCTCCTCGCCGGATTCCGGCAGTGTCACCTCTTGGATAGCGCGCATAGCGTTTTCATCGAGCAGCCCGGTGCAGTGGCCATCGGCATCGCGAACGAACTCGCCGCCTTCCACCTCCGGTGGATTGGCTGGGTCGACGCCCGCCGCGCGCAGGGCCGCGGTGTTGACCGTGTAGGCATGGCCGGAATTGTGCTTGATCAACAGCGGGGCACCACCGGTCGCGCGGTCGAGCTGCTCTATCTCCACCGGCGCATCCAGCCCGGAGGGGCGAAACCCTGCGGCCACTACCCAACCGTCGGGGTTGGGCTCGGCCTCGTGCAATGCAGAGTAGACATCCTCTGGCGTTGTGGCCCGGGAGAGATCGGCTTCCAGAAGTGTTTGGCCGAACCACACGGTGTGGGAATGCGCGTCATTAAAGCCCGGGGTGAGCGTGCGGCCACCGGCATCCCATACCTGGTCAGCAGGCAGCGCGCGGGCGTCCTCCCCTACTGCCAGGATGCGCCCGTTGGCAAAGGCCACCGCATCCGTGACCGGCCGGGTGGGGTCTTGGGTCAGGATGTGGGCGTTGTCGATGCGCGTGATCATGCGTCCTCCTGCTTCTCTGACACGCTGCACGGGGACCGTGCTGTGTTTGTCACCACATGCTAGCCCGGACAGTGAAGCACGTCGCTGACTACAGGGCAATCCACCACCGCTGAACGTGTAGCGTTGTGCACATGCACGAACAACGCTGGCACGACATCGTCGCGGAGGTCTACGGCACCATCCCCCGCTTGGTGGAGGATTTCCTCGCTGCTTTTTCTCGTTCCGGCCGCTACGGCGACTCCTTAGTAAGCGAAGACGAGCTGCGCCTGACCGCCTTCGAAGTCTTCGCGCGCATCACTGACGTGCTGGTCGGCGCGATGGATGAGGAGGAGCTGCGCGCCCACGCACAAAGCCTCGGCCGGCGGCGCGCACATCAGGGGGTGGAGCTGGCCACGCTCATCGACGCCATCCAGCTCGACTTCACGGTCCTCTGGGAGCACCTGCGCCGCACAGCCGGCGCGGACCAGGACGTGCTCATCGACCATGTGGCACAGGTGCATTCGGTTGTGACGATGTACAACCTCGTGGTCCGCGATGCTTACCGCTTGGAGGAGGCGCGCGGGCAGCACAACGTGCACCGCGCTCACGCCCGACACCTGGAACGGCTCTTCGCTGCCGAGTCCCTGGGCACGCTCGGCATCGCGGAGATCGCCCGCGCACTCAACATCGATGTTGACACCCACTTCGACGTCGTGGTGGCGCACCCCACCGCGGCGGTGGAATTGCGCGCGCTTCTCGACGCCCCCATCTCCTCCGGCGAGGCCTTCGGCCACCCTGTGCGCGGGATGTTCGTTACCTTCTGGCCTAGAGACCAAAGGCCCAGCGAACAGACCGCAAAGGACACCGGCGCAGGGCTGACGACGATCTCGGGCATACTTTTCCGCGACGTCATCGGCTTAGCCGGAGTTCGCGCGGCGGCGCAGCAAGCGCCGCGCATCTTCGACTCCACCGGCCCGCTGAGCCAACTCACCGAAGCGGCGGATGCACTCTGGGCTGTCGCAGGAGATGCCCTCGCAGACTTCACAGCCAGCGGCATGACGGAGCTGACGCAGACCATTGCCCAAATGCGCCTTGAGAACGCGCCGCTGTACCGAACCATCACCACCTACCTGGACTGCGGCTCCATCAAGGACTCCGCCGAAGCGCTGAACTGCCACCGCAACACCGTACTCAACCGCTTGCGACACGTTACTGAGCTCACCGGCCTTGATATCACCCGGCCCAAGGACGCGGCCCGAGTGCTGCTCGCACTGCACCGCGCGACACCTTAAGTCCTGTGCAACCGCACACTTCTGCCGCCCAGTCGATGGGGTGATGCATATAAATGCTGCCAGAACATCCCCCTTCAGGTGACCTACACCTATCGTTTCCAGGAAAGGTAACGCACTTCACACAAGGAGCACCTGGATATGACTACCAATCCACCCCCGGCTGCCCCGGTCCAATCTGACCCCGAGCAAATCAAGGTCGAGTCAAAAGATGTCTTCCGTATCGCCAGTTCCGCGTTCGTTGGCACAGCCCTCGAATGGTATGATTTCTTCCTCTTCGGCACCGCGGCCGCGCTCGTCTTCAACGATCTCTTCTTCTCGGGAATGTCAGGCACCGGCGCCACCCTAGCCTCCTTCGCCACCTTCGGCGTGGGCTTCCTTGCCCGCCCTCTCGGTGCAGTCATTTTCGGCCAGATTGGCGATAAGATGGGCCGCCGACCAGCACTCATCATCTCCATCGTTGTCATCGGTGTGGCCACCGGAATCATCGGCCTTCTGCCCACCTTTAACAGCATTGGCATCTGGGCACCCATCGCTCTCGTCATCTTGCGCCTGCTTCAAGGAATCGCCGTCGGCGGCGAATGGGGCGGTGCAACGACCATGGCTATCGAACACGCACCGGCTGAAAAGCGCGGCCGCTACGCGGCCTTCGTGCAGATCGGCTCCCCCGCCGGCACACTGCTCTCCTCCGGCGCCTTCGCGCTTGTGCTCATGCTTGATGATGACGCGGTGAGCTCCTGGGGCTGGCGTGTTCCCTTCCTCATCGCTTTCCCCTTCCTTGGAGTAGCACTGTGGATTCGCACAAAGGCTGAAGAATCTCCTGTCTACAAAGCCCTCGAAGAGGAAGCTGAGGCCGACGAGGCTGCGCACCAAGGCTCACTGAAGGAACTTTTCACGCAGCACTTCCCACAACTGTGCCTTGCTTCCGCGGCCGCCTTCCTCGGCATCGGCGGCTTCTTCGTCATGAGCACCTATGTCCTCTCCTACGCCACAACCACGCTGGACTTCGAACGCCAGACCGTCGTGAACGCCACCCTCCTCGGCGCTGTGTGCCAAATCTTCATCAACATCATCTTCGGCCGCATCGGCGAAAAGATTGGCCCCGGCCGCCTCATCGGATACGGCGGTCTTGCCACTGCCATCATGTCGTGGCCACTGTGGGCAATGATCGATACCGGCAATGCCGTACTACTCACGCTCGCCGTCTGCATCGGGCTTTCCCTGGTCACCATCACCTACTCCGTCTCCGGCGTTCTCCTTTCGGAAGTCTTCCCGGCCAACGTCCGCTATTCCGGTGTAGCAATTTCCGCGAACATCGCGTCTGCAGTGGCAGGCCTGCTCCCCTTCCTCGCTACCGCGTTGAACGCCTCTAACGAGCACCCCAGTTCCACACCAGGAATCATCATCCTGGCTGCCACCGCCCTTATCACCGCTTTCGGCGGCTTCGCTGGCGAGAAGCACCGCCGCGAGGACGACGTCACCATCGTCGACTAATGCACAACCGCTCATAAGAAAAATAGGTTGGGACGCGGCACCTCGACCCACTAGGCTCAGGTGCCGTGTCTCAAGAACTCTCCTCCTCCACCCTGAACGCGCGCGCCCGGCGCATCGTCGCCTGGGTTGCCGCACTGAACCTCCTCGGATTCTTCGGCGAGTTCATCATCGCCGCCTTCATCGGCTCGGCCGCACTGTTTGCTGACGCCGCCGACTTCCTCGAGGATTTTCTCATCAATGCGCTCGTCCTGCTCGCGCTGCGCTGGTCGGCGGAGGGGCGTCGCAAAGCAAGCTATGGCCTAGCCGGGCTGATCCTGATTCCGGCGTTGGCGTCCTATGGCATGGCAATATGGAAGATCATCACCGGCGCCGTACCTGAGCCACTTACGTTGTCAGGCACGGCCGTGGCAGCGATGCTCATCAACCTGCTCTGCGCGGTACTGCTCATACAACTTCGCCACGGCAGCGCGCTCACGCGCGGCGCATGGCTGGCGGCACGCAATGATGTCGCCGCCAGTATCCTCATTCTCGGCGCCGGCCTACTCATGCTGGTGTGGGCAAGCCCGTGGCCGGACATCGTGGTAGGCCTCATCATCGGCACCATTAACCTGCGCGCAGCGGCTGAGGTGTTCGAGCAAGCGCGCGCCGAAGATCCGGAAATTGAAGAAGATTAACGCGCCATCCTTAAGAATTTTTTAAGTAACCCGCGGGCCTGCGCGCAATCCCGCGCGCACCCCTGGGGCTGAAAATGGCCTGGCAAAAAGCGCTGCGCGCAACCTTTTTCTACCCCGTATGGGGTCATTCTTTAGTTTGTGACCGAACGGTCAAAGAGACGTTTTCCCAGAATACGGTCTAGTTGAACAAAACCAAGGTCGGCGCAAATTTCTTAGCCAATTGTTCACCTTCACGTCACCCTAGCGAAATATACTTCGCTATCCAAAAATATAAACAATCCTTAGGGTGCACGATCCTGAAAGTCACCTTATCGTTGCTTCACGTCACGCACTGAGCACTACAGCGCATACGCAGCGCCACCACAGTGCGTCACCACATTGCCCCAAACTTTTTCATCCAGGAGAACAACCATGACCAAGCGTCGTCGTACCGCCGGCCTCATCGCCGGCCTCGCGATTGCAGGCACCGCCCTCATCGCACCGGCTGCATCCGCAGCAACCCACACCGAGTCCTACCCGGAGACCCCGGCCGTCAACGCCAAGCTCCCCATCGTCCACACCAGCCACGGCTCCGACCACATGAAGGCCAACGTGCTCAACCCGCGTCCGGTCTGCAACCCGTGGGAGGACCACCGCACCGTGGTCTACAAGGTGACCGATAACTTCATGCCGGCCGGCACCATTTCCACCACCAACCAGACCAAGAAGGACATCCCGCTGCAGCAGGACCTGTCCAAGTCCCAGTCCATCACCCTGTCCGTCAACGGTGACCGCACTGAGACCACCTCCATGAACGCGGGCGGCAAGGGCTCCGGCAAGAACTCTGAGGGCTCCTTCGGCATCTCCCACCAGATCGCCACCAAGCTCGGCGCTTCCGCGTCCTACTCCCTGTCCTGGGAGGCTGGCCAGTCCATCGGCCCGTACGATGTTCCGCCGAACCACACCGGTGAGGCCACCTACGGCTTCCGCGTTCTGAACATGACCGGTACCCAGCAGTACTGCAAGCCGAACGGCACCTGGTCCACCCCGACCTTCTGGTCCGCAATGCAGCCGATGAAGAACGAGGTTCGCGTCAAGCTGTACGACGACATCGCGGATTCCTACGCTCCGAACAAGGACGCTCAGAACACCACCGACGTCAACGACCCGAAGGTTGTTGAGGAGAAGAAGTCCCCGGAGGCTGACGCTGAGGTCATCAAGGACAACGAGGTTGCTCCGGAGGAGAAGGTTGTCTCCGAGGCCGAAGGCAAGAAGGAAGAGGAAGCCGACAAGAAGGTCCAGGAGGACGTCGAGAACGGCAAGACCGATGAGGCTAAGCAGAAGCTGGACCTGAAGCCGGTTCTGTCCACCTCTGGCGCTAAGCACGCAGGTTTCGCAGGCACCGTTGCTCTCCGCCTGGAGAACGTCGGCACCGAGCGCTACTACGGCAACTACCCGGCGGTTCAGTACCGCGTTGACGTCAAGACCGCTGAGGGCCCGAAGGGTGTTGACCGCCTGATCACCCCGCGTTCCTCCAACGGTGCGCACATCCGCGACCTGGGCTTCGACGAGAAGACCTCCACCCGCTCCTTCGAGGTCACCCTGGCCAACCCGATTAACGCTGGCGAGTCCGCTCGCGTTGCCAACCTGGACTTCGGCGACGGCAACACCAAGGAAGGCCGCCTGAAGAACTACATCGAGGTCACCCAGATTTCCCGCCTCGACGGTGACAAGTCCACCCACAACGACCAGAACGTTGATTCCCGCGAGATCACCGTCAAGGACACCGGCAAGAAGGCTGATGGTCTGTTCTAAGTAACAGCCCCCTCCTCTACATAACGAGTGTGCAGCCCGCCGGCGCTTAGTCCGGCTGCGAGAGAGTGCGTAAACCCCCGACCGCCCCCATGCGGTCGGGGGTTTACGTTTCTCCGGTTTTCCCGCCCAGCCCCACTAGCGCTGTTATGTACTAATGCACTAATGCAGGCGATGCGATGCTCGTTGGATATTCTGAGATAATGCTTTCCTCTCGCACCGCGCTCGCGGGCATTCTTTCGGTGGGGCTGATTCTTTCTCCTCCCCACACTCATCTCGCACATGCGCAGTCTTCAGTTGAATCCGCACACTCAGCAGACTCGCTGAGCAGCGAGGTCGCAGACATTGATCAGCACTCTTCTGCTCTCGATCCCATTGCGCTGGGCCCGTTGGCGCCTGTGCTCTTCGCGGAGAATATCTTTGCCGTATGGGGACCGCTACTCCAGCTGTTAAAGATTCCCGTCGTGGCGCCGGAAGCCACGCGCCCACCGGCCACCGCCGCGCCGGCACAGCTGCGCGAGCTGCAGCACATCCAGGACAACGTGTGGCAGTTCAAGGCCTACTCACCATCCATGGACCGCGTCATCACCAACGACATCATTCTCCCGCCGGGTGGATTGGAGAATACTCAGCCCCGCCCGACCTATTACTTGCTCGGTGGCGCCGGAGGAGGCGAGGACGCACTGTGGTGGGACGGCGGAGGAGCCTCCGAGTTTTTCCAGGACAAGCAGGTCAATGTTGTCTCGCCGCGCGGTGCTTATGGCTCAATGATGTCCGATTGGGCCCAGCCGCACGACATGCACGGAAAGTACAAGTGGGCCACCTACCTGACCAAGGAGCTCCCGCAGCTTATCGACGCCGAGTTTCACGGCAACGGTACCGACGGCATCGCGGGCGTGAGCAACTCTGGCGGCCCAGCACTCGAACTTGCCACCTATGATCCGCGGTTCAAGGTAGCCGGTTCCATCTCCGGTTGCCCCTCGACCACGGGAGTTGTCGCGCAAGGCTTCGCGTGGGTCAGCGCGGCGTTCTACGGCACGGACCCGGCGCGCTCCTTTGGTGCGCCGTGGGATCCGGCGTGGGCTCGGCATTCGCCGGTTCTCAACCTCGATAAGCAGCACGGCAGGAAGACGTTTGTCATCGTCTCACGCGGTGGCCCGGCGGACTTTGATGTCGACATTGAGGACTCACCGCTGCCGGCACTAGGCCTCAATGAGCGCTTGGATTATTGGTGCAGTTCCTACTACGCCAAGCAAGCCACCGCAGCTGGCGTGGATCTCGATTACTACGAGCTTCCGGAAGGACGCCACACGTGGGGGCTGTTCCGACGTGAGCTGGCCATCAGTTGGGCCACGGTGGGCCCGGCCCTCGGGGTGTAGTCCCTAGATCACCGCACGTTGCATTAGTAAAATCAGCATCCATGAATGTCATGGATACGTGGGAACCCACACTTACGACAGGACCACTTCTCGGCATCGCCGCGGCTGCAATTGCGGTCATCTTGGTCCTTGTCATCTACTTCAAGGTGCACGCCTTCGTCACCCTCGTCACGGTCTCCGCGCTGACTGCGTTGGCCGCCGGCATCCCACTGGATGGCGTGGTGCCCACCATGACGAGCGGCTTCGGATCGACGTTGGGTTCCGTGGCCTTGCTGGTGGGCCTGGGCGCCATGATCGGGCGGTTGGCGGAGACCTCCGGCGGTGCCAAGACGCTTGCCGACGCCCTCGTGAAACTCTTCGGCGAGGACAAAGCGCCCCTGGCTCTGGGCGTGGCCTCCCTCATCATGGGTTTTCCCATCTTCTTCGACGCGGGTCTCATGGTGATGCTGCCGGTCATCTTCGCCGTCGCCCGGCGCCTCGATGGCCCAGTGTTGGCCTACGGCATCCCCGCCGCCGGCGCCTTTTCCGTCATGCACGTCTTTGTCCCACCGCACCCGGGACCTGTCGCAGCTGGTGAGTTCTTCGGCGCGAACATCGGCCTCATCCTTATCTTCGGTCTCCTCGTCGCGCTGCCCACGTGGTATCTCTCCGGCTACCGCTTCGGGCTCCACCTAGGAAAGAAGTACCCCTACCGCCTCGAGGAAGCGGTCACCGGCGCGCTGGTGAGCGAAGCGGAACTGCCGGCGCGCCCAGCCTCCCCGTTCGCGGTTCTCAGCATCCTGTTCATCCCCATGGTGCTTATCTTTGGCAATACCGGGCTGACCACGCTGGGCACCGCTGGCCTCGTCGACCCCGCTGCCTCATGGGTGCGCTTCTTCATTTTCTTAGGCCAGACCCCGATCGCCCTGCTGATCACCACTCTTGCGGCGATGGCCGTGCTGGGCCTGCGCCGCGGGGAAAGCAAGAGCGCCATCGAAAAGACCGTGGAGTCTTCGCTTGGTCCGATTTGTTCCGTCATCCTCATCACCGGTGCCGGCGGCATGTTTGGCGGGGTGCTGCGCACCAGCGGCATCGGTGACGCGCTGGCGGATTCCATGTCCGGACTCGGCATCCCCGTTATCCTGGCCTGCTACCTCATCGCGGTAGCTCTGCGCCTGGCACAGGGCTCAGCCACCGTTGCCCTCACCACTGCCGCAGCCCTCATGGTGCCCGCCGTGGAGGCAGGCGGCTTCACGGAAATCCAGCTGGTCCTCATCACGCTTGCCACCGCGGCAGGTTCCGTCTTTGGCAGCCACGTCAATGACTCCGGCTTCTGGTTGGTCGGCCGGCTCATGGGCATGGACGTAGCCACCACGCTTCGGACGTGGACCGTCAACCAGGCACTGATTTCCGCGATCGGCTTCGGCGTCGTCCTTATCTTCTACGGCGCCGCCGCGCTGCTCTAGACCTGCAGGTACTCGGCCGCCGCGGCGGCAAGTTCCTCCGGGGCGGCGCTGACATCCAGCACGATGCCTGCTTCCCCCGGCTGCAGTTCCTCGAGCGTCTCGAACTGTGAATCCAGCAGGGAGATCGGCATGAAGTGCCCAGAGCGCTGGCTCATGCGCTCCTTGAGCAAATCGTAGGAGCCGTGCAGGTGCACGAAGACCGTATCCGGTGCCGCGGCGCGGATGATGTCGCGGTAGGAGCGCTTGAGCGCGGAGCAGCCCACGATGGCCCCGGCGTCCTGGTCCGCGAGAAAGCGGCCGATGGACTCGAGCCAGGGCTTGCGGTCGTCGTCGTCAAGCGCCTGCCCCGAGGACATCTTCTCGATGTTCGTCTTCGGATGCATATCGTCCCCATCCCGAAAAGGCAGGCCGGTGCGCTGCGCCAGCAACTCCCCCACCGTGGACTTACCGCAGCTCGAGACTCCCATGATCACCACGTGCTTGCGCATCAATCCTCCTTAAGACAGCACCCGATCCTACGCGCTACGCACTACGTGGCGTAGCGCGACTGACCACAGTGAGGCTTAGCGCAACGGCCCGTAGCCAAAGTCCCCGCGCTGCACCTCGCCGCGGGCATTCGGATCGAAGGTGGCGCACAGGGCGGCCGCCACGTAGCGAACGCCGCCCTCCGGCGCGGAGGAGCCGACGCGCTCTGCGCAGTTCTCCAGTGCGGGCATGCCGATGCTCTGCCCCGGCATAGTCATAGAGAAGAAGGACGCGGCCATCATGGTGTTGCCATCAGCGCGAACATATTCCGAAGAGCCTTTGATGGCCTGCCAGGCAATCGCGCCAACGGGGTCGGTACGGAATTGATCCCGCTCAGTTTGGGTCAGTTCGGCGTTGGCGGCGGGGACGGACAGTGATGCGACGAGGAGCGCAGCGCATGCTGCGAGGAAAGAAGATTTTTTCATAGCAATACTGTATCCCCCGTGCCGTGGGGTTGTCCTGGTATTCCTTCGTTATTGCCCAGATGAGTCGCTTGTTGCGCGAAGGATGGAAGCGCGCAGCTGGCGTATCTCAGTAGGCCCCACGCGGCAGCACCCGCCCAGCAGGCTCGCGCCGGCGGCCACGAGATCCGTTGCGGCCTCAGCCAAACTCACCGCGCCAGCGGGGGCCGGCCGCCACTCATGGGCGCCGTGGTCCCAGAGTTCGCCGCTGTTGGGGCAAGCCAGCAGCCGCTTATCGGTGGCTGCGCGCAGCGTCTTCACCACACCAAGCGCGTGGGGCGCGCTCACGCAGTTCACGCCCACGGCACCCAGCCGTGGTGCCTGGTTGACCAGGTCGATAACACGCATGAGCTTGACCGGGTCAGCGGCAATGGCCCCGGTAATGCTCAGCGCAAAGGGCTTGGGCTGAGCCGACAGGAGTTCCAGCAGTACCGCAGCCTCGTCGACGTTGGGGATGGTCTCAGCAAGCAAAAAGTCAGCGTCCGTATCCGCGAGCACCGCTACCCTGCGGGCATGCCAGCGGTACAGCTCCTCGCGGCTAAGGCCGTAGGCCCCGTCGTAGTCGGTGCCCTCACCTGGGCCTGCGCCATAAGGGCCGATGGATGCGGCAACCAAGTATTCCTCCAGGGCGCCGTGCTTGTCGACGGCCCCGCCCGCCGCATCACGTGCCACCGCAACGCTGCGGCGCAGAAGTGTTTCCGCCTCCTCGCCAAGGACGTCGAAGGTGACTTGGTAGGACGCCGTGGTGGCCACTTGGGCACCAGCGGCGAAGAAGTCAGCGTGGGCAGATTCGATGAGCGCTGGGTTCTCACGCAGTACTCGCGCCGACCACAACGGGCCGGAGATATCGTGTCCTTGGGCTTCGAGGTAGGTTCCCAGGCCGCCATCGAGAAGCAGCGGCGCGGCATGAAGGACCATGCGCATGAGCTTAGCAATGGCTTCCGCAGTCACCCCGCACCATCACGATAAGCCACCCCAATAGCCGTATTAGTTTTCTTAATCTTTAGGCGGTCCGATCGTTCTCCCCGGGATCTATTCACGCTCGTCATCACCATTTCCATGCACCGCGCCACAACAGCGCCCATTAGCACAAGCTATACATTCACAGAAGCTACCCATGCTTTTGCCAAGAAATAGCCAAGGTTTCAGCTATGTTTAGCCCCCCTTTCCCCTAAAAGCCCTGGATATAGGAATGCAATCCTGAACGACCACCCCCACGCGTTACCCCCACTGTCCGAAACTATCAGCTCAACCTTTACAAAGTCGAGCCAAAAGTAGGGGAAATCTAAAGAAGCCTAAGGGACGAGCCGTAAAAGGCGACAAACATAAGGGCAAAGCTTAAAACTGCTGGTCAGCTGGCCTTTCCATACCGAAGAGAGCTTTAATTTTAAGTGAAAGTACCGCTCGGTACGCGGCAGGAAAGCCGCCACTTAACCCCTGAAGCAGAAAGAGGTGCCCGCCATGTTCCGCCTCCAGTTTGGACATACCGCCACTAAGATTGTCGCCCCGATTGCTGCCGCCGCAGCGCTCTTCGCTGGCTCCGTCAACGCCCCTGCTCAGGCTGTAAGTTCCTTCGGCACGTTCAACCCAGCCGCGTTCGGCTTCACCGTCCCCGCAGCCGCAGGTCCGGTTACCCCGGCACCGCAGACCTCCGCCAGCGTCCAGGGGATCATTAATCAAACCAATGCCCAGCGCGTGGCTAATGGCCTCGCACCGCTGCGCGTTGACCCGAACCTGACCAACCTGGCGCAGGACTGGGCCAACACCTTGAGCCGCGATGGCAACACCCGTCACCGCCCGAACTACTGGACGCACTACCCCGCCGGCCTGCCAGCGGGTGGCGAGAACGTCCTCCAGGCATGGAGCGACTACTCCGATGCTCGCATCGTGCAGCTATGGATGGACTCCCCCGGGCACCGCAAGAACCTGCTTGACCCGCGCGCCAAGTCCGTGGGTATTGGCATGGCCATCGGCGCAAACGGCAAGCTATATGCCGTCCAGAATTTTGGACGCTAAGCGTCGCGCTTTCTGCCATTAAGATGCGTCTGTGAGGTTGCTACTCCTTCTCACGGGCGCATCTACCGTTGTGAGTCCCAAGGGCATTCTTTGCATGTCCGCTTAGCCCAAGAACCAATCAAAGGAGCGACCAAACCTTTAGGAACCACTCATCGTTGAGCAGATCAAAACCATGCTGTACGTACTCGTATCTGGTCCTCTAAAATTGCCTTTAGCATTCGATAACCAACATGGAGCGCAACGATAGGAAAGGCTATGACCGTACGTGTCCCGATGTCCCCTCCTGTCCTCGAATGGGCGGTTAAGAGGACCCGGCTGCCTGTCGACGAATTGGAGAAGAAGTCTGACTTCCATTGTTTGCGCTCTTGGTTAGGCGGCGAAAGCACGCCAACGTTCCGACAAGCTCAGAAGCTGGCCAAGCTGGCTGGAATACCTTTTGGATACCTGCTCCTCGAAGAGCCCGTACAACGAACCCCTCACCTTCCTGATTTCAGGACTCCGGGAAGCACCCCGTTATCCGACTACAGCCCTGCGCTCGAGCAGACGATTTATGCCTGTGAACGGCGCTTAGAGTGGTATGCCGAAGATGCACTAGCTAGCGGTATTGCAGGGCCTAGTTTTATCGGCCGGTTCTCTACGGATACGTCCGTGGGAAAAGCTACTGACTGGGCATGCGCCTTATTGGACTGGGTTCCTGGTAAGCGAGAACGTAGCCGAGACCGCGTGGCAACCCTCGCCGATGCCATTGAGCACACAGGAATTCTGGTCATGCGTAGCTCCGTCGTGGGCAATAACACTCAAAACAAGCTTGACCCTGATGAATTCCGAGGTTTTACGTTGATTCGGCATTCTTTCGGTCTTATCTTCATAAACAGTGCTGATTCTGGAGTGGGAAAGCTATTCAGCTTGGCCCACGAGTTCGGACACATTCTCATCGGCGAGCAAGGGATTTCCGGTGGCCCGCTCAACCAGCGCACCGTTGAACGCTGGTGCAATCAGTTCGCTACTGCGCTACTTGTTTCCACCAAGGACATCCTCAACCGTTGGTCCGAAACTAGAGATCTAGAGTCAGTTTGCCAATGGTCATTCAAAACTTTCGGCGTAAGCCGCGACGTCACTGTATGGCTCCTCGTAGATAACGGTGTACTCCCCCGAGAAGCTGGTCAGCGCTTCCTCCAAGAGGCCCCTTCCCCTCCGACGGCACAGCGCAATCGAGGTGGCGACTTCACAGTCGGACTGCGTTCCCGTTTGGGTGGGCTTTTCCTAGAGGCCGTGACCGGAGCACTCGTCGAAGGAAGAATTGACGAGCGCGAGGCATCCCGTCAGCTCGGTGTCAAGAAGATCAGCGCTATTGAAGCTTTGGTTGACCAGTATCAGGGACTACCATGACTCGGTATCTGCTCGATTCCAACATCATCATCAATGCGGTTCGGCTCTATCCTCGTGACGTGTTCCCAAGCTATTGGACCTCTCTGGAGAACTTCGTGACCGCCAAAACGTTTTTCTTCCATTATTCTGTTCAAGAGGAACTAGAGCGCAGAAAGGACTCCGTCTCAGCGTGGTTCCGGAGCTTCGTACCTCAAGACCAAATTCTGCACGTGGACAACGACGAAATTGAGTCATACCGTCGCCTTTCCACATGGGTAGCCTTCGATCGTGTGCCTCGCTTTGATGAAGCGGCGGTACGAGAGTTTCTCGATGATGCTGCCGACTCATGGCTAGTCGCCTCAGCTCATGCACGGAACATGTCAATCATCACCGATGAGAAATCCCAACCGCGCAGAATCAACAGAGTCAAGCTCCCCGACGCCGCTGCTGCATTAGGAGTTCAGTGCTCCACCTACTTAGACTTCCTCCGCTCGCGGGGAATCACATATTAAGGGACACTATCGTTCTCGGTGGATTTACATGATTCCGGCATTTCCACATCTACGCAGATCGAAACAAGGGCACCAATCTCCAATTAGTCTTCCGCCTTCGTCCTCCTCCACGGAGCATTCGGGTCTTGAAAGGTCGAAAGCACCAAATCAATCCACTGGCTTCTTCACGGGCAACACAAGTCCACGGATAAGCCTATTTCTATTTGGATCTTAAACCCTCTACCGCGGCTCCCGCTTGTTTGGTTTCGGCCCCAACCGACCAAGACACCCACGGGCACGAAACCAAGAAGCGGCAGGGTGCAGCGCTTCATACGGGCCCCTTAGTGATGCTCACGCGTTACTTCCAATCGGGCAAGCATACGAGATGGGTCGGCGTTGCCGGGGCGATACCAATGCTGAAACGGGTCCTGTAGTCGCGGTTATTCGGCGTGAAAGGCCGGGTTCAGGGTTTCGATCGTGGCCATCGGGGTGTCATAGCCGAGGACGTTAAAGCCTGCGTCCTCTCCGGGCCACAAGAATGTGTGGTC
The DNA here is from genome assembly GCF_001815785.1 of Corynebacterium sp. HMSC056F09. Taxonomy (NCBI): domain Bacteria; kingdom Bacillati; phylum Actinomycetota; class Actinomycetes; order Mycobacteriales; family Corynebacteriaceae; genus Corynebacterium; species Corynebacterium sp. HMSC056F09. Next base: position 24,231 of record NZ_KV821899.1, on the reverse strand, counting down.
GAAGCTATCGGAGGCGAGATCATAGCGCGCGATCCAGGTCTGCCACTTACCGCGTTCCGGATCGGCGGTGAGCTGTCGCAACCAGTCCAGCAGGTCGGGGTCGAGTGCCGGATTGCGTATGCCCACCGGCGTGGGCAGGGTCTCCTTGCCGACAAAGCGCCATGCTTGTGATGCACCTTGCACCTCGTTGAGGCCGGTCACGACCACAAAGCCGTCCCACGGTTTCTCCTCATTGAGCTCCTTATCTAAACGCAGACACTCGCTCATTGCTTCAAGGACCGAATCGGCGGAGTCCATGTCGACGGTGAAATCAGATATAGTCATTGCGTTCCCTCCAGTTGCGCCATGGGTTTATTCAGCGTGATGGGCTGGGTTCAGGGTTTCGATCGTGGACATCGGAGTGTCATAGGCGAGAACGTTAAAGCCTTCGTCCTCTCCGGGCCACAGGAATGTGTGGTCGAAGCTATCGGAGGCAAGATCGTACCGCGCGATCCAGGTTTGCCACTCACCACGTTCCGGATCGGCGGTGAGCTCTCGCAACCGTGCGATCAGCGTACGGTTGAACGCTGGGTTGAGTGAGGACACCGTGGTGATCAGAGTCTTATCACCGACAAACCGCCATGCCTGGCGCGCCGCGTGCCCCTGCTCGTAACCGGACACGACCACAAAGCCATCCCACGGTGTACGCTGATTGAGTTTGCGGTCCACGCGTAGGCATCGGCCGATTACATCCAGAATCGAATCGACGGAGTCGTAGTCAACCTCGATATCGGGTGTGGTCATTGTGTTTCCTTCAGTTGCTTTCGGTGTACACACGAACCAAGCCTAGCGGCAGCCTATTCGTATTGCTTACTCACGTTGCGCAACGGGTATTTGATTGACACTGCGCCGCGTGTATTCAAGGTCCTTTCCGTAAATAGTCAAGCCCGTGATGTCGTGATGGTCAGATTTCCGGAAGATGAAGGATGCCAGGTAGCCGATAACGAGAGTTCCTACGAAGGCGACAATCGAGACCAAGAATGGGCCTTGGTCCAGCTTTCCAGCGAAATACGCAGCAATCGCACCGCACAGGAGCCCGATGAGAACACCATTGGAATTTGCGGACTTCGTAAAGATACCCAAGACAAATACCGCAGTGAGCGGAACTCCAAAAAGACCAGTAATCGCGAGGAACAGGTCCCACAGGTCCGACTGGTTGGTAATGATGAGATACAGTGCAACGGCCAATCCGAAGGTTCCGGCAACGATGATGACCAGGCGAGAGAAAGTAACCGACGCTTCCTTCGGGGAGAAGCGGTTATAGATATCCACGGCAACGCACGCGGAAATCGAGTTGAGCGAAGAAGAAATTGTCGATTGCGCAGCCGCCAAGATGGCAGCAATCAAGAGTCCAGCAATGCCTGCAGGCAGCTCCGAAAGAATGAAATACGGCACTACAGCAGAAGTGTTGACTCCTTCAGGCAGACCACCCTTCGCTTCGTAGAAGTTATACAAAGCCGTTCCCATCCCGTAGAACAGCGGAATTGTTATCAGCGCCAGTATTCCGTTGACGATGAGGGACTTCTTCGTTGCTTGAATTGTAGGAGTCGTTTGGTAGCGCTGAACGACGTCCTGAGAAGAGGTGTACTGGTGCAAGCTGTTCAGTACATTTCCGATAAAGATGAATGGTATTGAGGAGAAGACTGCATTCGTGGTGAAGTTGTCCGCTGAGTAGAACTTTCCTTCTTCAGCGGCGTTAACCACCGCACCGCTAAATCCATCGGGAGTCATGGCCATGGCCGTCAGCACTACCGCTGCAGCGCCAGCCAGCAGCAGGATTCCCTGAATCACATCAGACCAAATCACGCCTTCCATGCCTCCCAGGAAGGTGTACACAATACAAAGAGCGCCTACAAACGCGGCGACGACCAGCGGGTTGATATCTGCCACCGACGTGATTGCCAACGTAGGCAAATAGATAACGATGGCGATGCGCCCAACGTGATACAGAACGAAGAGGAGCGAGCCTAGAACTCGGAGGGCTACGGAGAATCTCTCCTCAAGGTACTCGTAGGCCGTCGTGACATCCAGCTTCCTAAAGAACGGAACATAATAACCAATCAAAATTGGAACAATGGCAAAAATAGCGAGGTTACCAGCCGAGTAGGCCCAGTCAGTCAGATACGCCTTTTCCGGAGTGGACATAAACGTGATGGCAGACAGCGTCGTGGCATAGATTGAGAATCCTGCCGCCCAGCCAGGAATCCTGCCACCCGCTTTGAAGAATTCGTCCTGATCACTGCCGGCCCTACGCGCAAAATAAGCGCCGACAAGAAGCATTCCCAGGAGATAGAGGATCAGAACTATCCAGTTGAGTGTTCCGAACGATTGCATTTGACCTTCCCTTCAGGGCTTTCAGTGCAGAGAGCTAAATCACTCTCCGATTCGTCTGTGCAACAAAGCATGTTGAAAGATACAATACATCAGACGTCTGATGTGTGAGGGGATTTAAGATAAAGCCGTCTACCCCTACTCATCAGAGCGAAGTGCTCCTCCCCCAGCAGCGCTCATCCTTTGAGAACCCCGCCAACGTGGGAGGCTTAAGATGGATCGGAAAGAAAAGAGGGATTAACCAGTGCACACCGGAACATGGGGATTCAGCGAAGCCGCACATCGCCCTGCCTCAACCACACAGCAGGCTGTAGAAGGCATCAAGAAATTCATTCAGGACAATGCGCTTAAGCCTGGGGACACTTTGCCAACCGAATCAGAGCTCTGTGCGGAACTCGGCTTCTCTCGCTCCTCCGTCCGAGAAGCCATCAGAATCCTAGCGACGTTAGATATCGTCGAAGTCAGGCACGGAACCGGAACGTTTGTCTCCGGCACGTCACTCAAAGCCCTAGTTCAAGGCCTCATTTTTCGCGCGACTCTCGACGCCGATGACAACCTTGAAACGCTTCGCAATGTGGTGGAGATTCGGCAGGCAATTGATCTTGCTATCGGGCAAGAAATCACTACCAAACCCGATCCCTCCAAGCTAGATCAGTTGAGCGCCATCGTTGAGAAGATGTCGGCCAAGCGGGAGCAAGGTCTCAACTTTGCCGAGGAGGATCGGGAATTCCATCAGGTTCTGCTTTCCGAAATAGATAACCCGATTATCCGTGAGCTCAATGATGCTTTCTGGCAAGTGCACATGAACGTCATTCCACTTCGCAAAATAGAAGAACCACAGGACTTCAGCAGAACGGTTCGCGCGCACCAAGACATCGTCGATGCTCTACAGAATAATGACCTGAAGAAGTATCAAGAGTCTGTGCTCAGGCATTACGAACCCCTGCTGACTTCGCTGTGACAGTCCGTGTCAGCTATTAAAGCTCCGCGTAATCCACGCAGGGTCTGTAATGGCAGTGCCAATGATGATTGCGTCGGCGCCGGCGCGCTTTCCTGCAGCCACATCATCGCGCGAGGCAAACCTTCCTTCGCCGATTACAAAGGCATCCTCACCGCAGAGCCGTCGCCCCTCTGCCAAGCATTCAAGATCTGGGCCTTCGGTCTTGCTCCGGAACTCTGTATAGCCAGCCAGCGTCGTTGAAATGATATCTGCACCTGCTTGGTGCGCCCGCTGCATTTCTTCCGGGGTAGAACAGTCAGCCATCGACAAAACATTCAGCCGGTGGCACTCGGCGACAAGATCGGAGAAGCTCGATCCATCGGACCGAGGGCGATCCGTAGCATCCGCACAGATAACAGCGGCCCCTGCCTCAGCCAATCGGCGCACGGACTCAACAGTAGGGGTGATATAAACCCCCTCACTCCCCTCCTTTGTTAGGCCGAAAACTGGTACATCTACTGCGGCTGCGATTGCCTCGACATCCTCGATGCCGCCATACCCGCCACACCGGATTGCGCGGCTTCCGCCCTCAACACACGCACGAGCGACATGCGTCAAGGTATGGGTATCGCGCATCGGGTGACCATCTGGCGCTTGCACCGAGACAATCACCGAGTTTCGAATTAACCCTTGTACTTCTTCTCGGCGGTCCGCCAGTTCACTGCTCTTAAACCTAAACATTTACCTGAGCCTTCTTCTAGAAATATCGCAGATACTTGGTGCTAAAAAGCGTTGTCTCGAGCAAAAGCCGCTGCGCCTACTAACGGTGCTGTCGCCGGGGATTCAGTAACCCGAATTGCAACGGAGCGATTCGGCTTCAACGCGAAATCCTCAATGGCCTGACGGAATGGTTCTTCCACAGCGGCCCCAATCTGGCACACACCGCCGCCCAAGACAACGGCATCGAGATCGAGCCCTGAAACAAGACCCGCCACCGCACGGCCAAGGCCATAAGAATTCCCTCGAATAATCCGGGAAGCGAGTTCATCTCCCTGGTTCATTCTTTCTACGACCTTTTCGAGGGGAAGCGCTAACTGGGCCCGTTCCTTCCACTGCACTCGCTCGCTCGCCGGGTTCGTAGAAAATTCTTCATAATACGCAGCCAAGCTATTGCCACTCATAGTGTTTTCGGCGCGGTCCGCAAAGCCCCGGAAATCAGCGCACAAGAGCTCCGAAAACTCTCCGGCTGATCCAGTAGGTCCGCTGAGCAGACTCCCGTTATCGCTTACCGCACCACCGACACCAGTTCCCAACGAAAGGTACAGGACTCTGCCGGACTGGAACTCCCTCGCGGCTCCGAGCATCAGCTCTCCGTACGCCCAGACTCGCACATCGTTATGAACGGCACACGGGAGGTCAACAACCTCTTTCGCGACTTCACGAAGGTTGGTACCAGCCCAGTTCTTAATGGTGTCCCCGTTGTAGGTGACGAGTCCCTCAGGTGCCTGAATCACTCCTGGCGAGCCAATGCCGATTCGCGCCGGGGCAATGCCCAATTCCTCCAACGCCAGCTGAACGGCTTTCTTAATCTGCTCCTGTGGCGAAGCCCCGGCCGGCTGGGTAGGAATCTTTCCCAACGCAACTGCCTGCGTTGGGTCTTCATCAGACACGAAGCCCCAACCAATCTTTGTTGCACCGACATCAAGCGCAAGGGTACTAGTCACTCTTCACTCGTTTCGTCGTAGTTCAGCGAAATTAGGGCTCGATCACCTGAGCGGCATCGACGATCTCATGAATCTTAGCCAGCTCCTCATCATTCAGAGCGACATGCGGACGGGACATCAGCCCCGACGGGAATACGCCCAGATGGTGAAGCGCTGCCTTGAAGCTGCCGAGGCCTTGCGAGCTTCCGCCCATGCGCGTGCCATCACCAACACCAACGATGGTGAAAAGGTCACAAATCTTAGACTGCAATTCCGCAGCCTCTGCATACGCGCCGTCAACCAGGAGCTCATGCAACTTCACGTAGGAAACCGGATCCACGTTGCCCAGACCAGGTACGACGCCATCGGCACCTGCCAGGTAAGCAAAGTCGACCGTAGTTTCCGAGCCAGTCAACACCACAAAGTCTTTCACCCCAGCCTTGTTGCGGGCACTAACCAGAGCACGCGTGTATCCATCATTGCCGCCAGAATCCTTGACACCGGCAATCACGCCTTCCTTGGCCAGAGAAATAAGAGTAGCGATATCCAGCACGGAGTGAACGCTGACCGGAATGTTGTACGCGTAGATAGGAGTCTCTGGCGCGGCTTCATGAAGAAGCCGGAAGTGCTCTGCGATTTCTACATCGTGAGTACGAACATAAAAAGGCGCAGTGGCAACTAGCCCTTGCACCCCGAGCGCGACAGCATCTTCAATGTGCTCGATTACTCGCGGAGCCGTCATATCAATCACGCCGGCGATGACCGGAACGCGCCCTTGAGCCTGTTCCACCACCGTTGCGATGACTTCCTTGCGCTGCTCTCGAGTGAGGAAAGCAACCTCACCTGAGGAGCCGAGAACGAACAGTCCATGAACGCCAGCTTTGATAAGCCGCTCAGCCTGGCGCTTGAGGGTATCGGTGTCGACGGAGTAGTCCTCATTAAACGGGGTCAGCAGCGGTGGCACCACGCCGCGCAAAAGCTGTGTATTTGCAGTCATGTTCAGGAACCTTCCATTCGCCTTTGTATTGGAGTCATAAGACATCATACGTCCCCTAGGATTGTGATGCAGTTCCTTCTAGCGAAAAGAAGCGGAGCAAAACGCCGACTAACCTACCCCGGCAACAACTCCGAGGCCTCCCCCACCACGCTCACCACGAGCACATCGCGGGCACGGGAGGCCGCCACGTAAAGCAACGCGCGTTCCCGCTGCAGAGCCTCATCAGCCTCGGCCGGCGCTAGGCCCTTCATGAGGTAGCGCTGCGGCAGCGCCTCGCGGCTTACATCCAGCAAGATGACGTGTGTGAACTCCAGGCCCTTGGCGTTGTGCATCGTCATCACCGCCACCGGGCGCTCCCGGGAGGTGCGCCGCCCAGTACTCACGGCCACGCCCAACTCACCGAGCTGCGTGGCAATCTCATCCTTACGGGGATTGGTGCGGGTCAGCACACCAATGGAGACGTCTTCCTCCCCGGAGGTCCAGTCCCGGATATGCGCGGCCAAAGCCTCGGCTTCCTCCGCCTTGCTGGCAGAACTCAGCACCACCGGTGCCGGGCCCTGGCGCACCGAACGATAGCCGTGCAGATCATCGATATCCTCTTCCGAGTCAATCCACTCGGTGCCCTCCAAAATCGCCGTGGCATAGCCCAGGTTCTGCCGGGTCGTGCGGTAATTCACGCGCAGCTTCGTGGTGGCACGTCCACGCGTTTCAATCCCGTAATCACGCAGCACCAAACGCTGACCATAAATGCGTTGGTGCGAATCCTCCGCAATGAAGATGTCATTCGGCCCGCGCTTGGCCACCGCCCGCAGGAACTTCCAGTGGCCGGCGTGGAAGTCTTGGGCCTCATCAATGAGCACGTGGTCAAACATGCCCTCCGTACCGGTGCGGTGCTCCACGATGTGCGCGGCCACCGCCGCCGCGGCCGCGTAGGTCAGCTTCCCAATGGACGCGCACGCCGCGTGGAAGTACTCCACAATCGCCCACACCGCCTTGCGCTCAGCACGAGTCAGCGGCGTGCCGCGCCCGGTACGCCGCGCGCGGAGATAGGTCTTCTCATCGGTAATCCCCTGCGTGAGGATCACCGCCGAGTACTCCTGCGCCAAGAACGTCGGGTGGGATTTCTCCCGCGGCAGGGAGCTGCCTTTTAGCTCCGCGGCCTCCTGCCATTGCCGCTTTTCCTCCACCCCGTCCAAGCCGCGGGGTACAAAGTCCGCATCGATATTAAGTACCGCAGCCATCGCGGCAGCGCGCTCCGTTGCCTGTGCGTTCGCCAGCACGTCGAAGACGAGCGCATCAACGCCACTAATCCACAGCCCCGGCGCGCCATGCACGGAGGCCTCCGGGAAGGCCGGGTACAGCTCGTTCATCTGTGTCTTCAGTGCATTGGCCAGCTCACGCGTGTAGGTGGTCAAAAAGACGCGCGCCTTCGGGTTCTTCTGCAGCAGGTACTTCGTGCGGTGCACGACCACGACGGTCTTGCCGGTACCAGCACCACCAGTGATGCGCGCGGAGCCAGTGTGCTCCGCTTCCACCGCGCGGCGCTGGCTCGGGTGAAGGAAGACGCGCCATTCGGCAAAAGAGCCCTTAAGGATCGCTGCCAGCTCTTCTTCGCCTGGGTCGATGGCAAAGTCCATCCGGGCAGCCGGGGACTTGATGCCTTCCACCAGCGCCTTGTCGGAACTCGCATCAGCCACCGTCGCGGGCTCCACCAGGTCCAAGCCCAGTTCCTCGCGCACCTCAGCAATGCTCATCCCTGACAGCAGGCCAACCACCGCATGATGTTCCCAATCCGGCGCGCTCTCCGACTTCTCGAGGGCCTCATCGACTGTGGCGGCCTGTTCCAGCACCGCTACCGTCTGCGGTGACAAGCCCAGGTCATCGGTGAGCTCATGCTTGGCGACGCCCACCACATCCCACGGCCGCAGACCATCACCGTCATCAGTGGTATCCGCCGAAGGCTCTCCCAATGACTCCGCTTCCGAAGAAGCCGAAGCATCCCCCGCCGCCGCAGCCGAAGACTCTGCTGCAGAGCCAGCTGCAGAATCTGCCTCTGCAGCTGCTGCCTCGGCGGCGAGTTGCTCGGCTGCCAAGCGCTTGGCACGTGATTCAATCTCCGCCTGCGACATCGCCACCGAAGCTTCCGGCGCGGTGGCATCCACCAGTGCCGGCACACCGGAGACCTCATTGACCACCAGCGTCTTCGACGTGGCGAGCGCATAAGCATCATCGTGGTTGAGGATGTCAATGAGCACGAACATGGTGTCGTTGCCATCGTGCAGCTCGAAGAGCACCGCACGGTACTTGCGGTTAACCCGCGCGGTCCGCACGCGCTTATCCGCCGCATCCTTAATGGGCTCCACGTGCAGCGAAGGGTTCGTGGGATCCTCCACCAACTTATTGCAGAACTCAAAGATCTGGTTGCCCAGGTTGTAGCGGTCCTCAATGCGGCGGTAGAAGGACAGGCTCGTTGCCATTGCTTTCCTCTCTTTAAAAGTCAGCGGATCAGGAGGCGCTTAGCGCCGCGGTCAGGGAATTCGGAACGGATTCGAAGTCAGCGCCGAAGACTGCATAACCCTCAGCCTCGAAGTCTTCGCTCAGGTCTTCAACATCCTCAGCAAAGAGCAACAGCACCTTTTGCTGCGGCCACTGCGCCACCACCGGGATACCGGAGACCTCACCACCGACGGAATCAACATCCGGCTCGGGCAAGCCTGCCTTCGCCATCGCCCGCAATGCTGCATGCACCTCCGGCTCGTCCGCAAAGGCATCCAGTGCCTCGGCCCAGCCAGGCGTCATCACGGCGTCCGCTCCAGAATCCGCAGGCTCATCCACAGCCCGCAGCACACGCTCGTTTGTTTCTTCAGCAGACGGCGGGACAACCGACGGCACGCCACGCGCCACCACTTCCTCCACCACGGACTCCTTCACCTCGACCTGTGCGAGGTCAGGGTCCAGGTAGGCCATGTTGCTCAAGCCCAAGAACAGCCGCCAGGCTTCCAAGTCCTCGGAGACGTTGCTGGCATCGAACCGCACGCGACGGTGGGCATCCCCCACACCCGCGGTAACAGTTCCCAGGTAGTTCTTCTCAAATCCATCCGGGACCTGCCTGCCGCCAAAGGATGCCTCGAGCAGCGCAGTCTTGCTCAGCGTGGTCCAATCGTTGACTGGCTCCATTAATAGAGCAAGCAGCAGCCCCGTCGGATCCATGTCCACGCGATTCAACAGGTCTTGGGATGCGTTGTACTTCTTTGCCATGGGTGGTCGTAGGTCTGGCTTCACCCACACCGGCGGATCCACCGGCTCGTTGCGCACAGTTGCCTGACGGGCATCGATATCCTGCCACGTCAGCGACCACGGCAAGTATCCCAACTCGTACAAACCATTGCGCTTATCAAAATCGTCCTTCACGCGGTTGTGCACCGCACTGGCGTGGAAGGCAGCACCGTCCAGGTAAACGGCGATGTCACGGATGGCGTTATCGCGAGTGGAGAAGACGAAGTCCGGGATGGTGCCGCCAATCTGCTTCTGCTCCTCCATGACCCAATCATGGCGCGAGCCTTCAAAGCTGATGTCCCACTGCGCGTGGTTTCCCTTCATGGATTCCACCACCGTGGCACCGCATTCCTTCAAGTCCGCGCGAAGCTGCTCCACAAAGCGCTGCTCCAGCTTGGACTGCTCGCTCCGCTCCGGTCGCTCCTCCGTCAGGTGGCCTTCCCAGCTAAAGGACGCCGGATCAGCATCAATGGAGACATGGAGGTCATCGGCCAGAATCTTACGAAGCGCCACCACCGCAGCCTCACGGGAGGTCTGCGGGATCTGACTACTGCGTGCAAAGGGCAGCAAACACGACGGGCAGCACTGCCGCACTTCCTCAGCGCAATGGCAGGAGGCCAAGCGGCGATAGGCCACGAGCAGCATCTGGCGCACATGCGCCGGTTCCGTGAACTGCGCCAGGTAACCAGTACCACCCGGCACGGTGTCATGAATAAGCAACATGTCTACCGGACTGCCATCGGAATCCACGCGCACGGGCTCGACGTCCAAGTGATCCGGGTTGCCGCCCAGGTACTCCTTGAAGCCGAGCTTCAACGCGGCCACCAACGAAGGCAGCGTGGTGGACTCCACCATGCCCAACAACGCCGGCAGGTGCACCAGGACCGCCTGCGTGCCTAGGCTGCGCCCCAGAGCAAAGCTAATGGAGTGCTCTTCAGCGGCGTTGCGGTACTCGCACCATGGCGCGTGGTCCTGCCAGCGGTTAGCCCCCACATCAGAATCCAGGTGCCCGCAGCGCTCGCACACGCGGAACAGCGGCGCCTCGCGTTCTACTGCCGCAAAGGTGCGCGGGCTGCCACCTCCCATACGGCCCAGGTTCAGCCAACGCATCTCCACGTGCGCCAGGTACTCCATGCCGAAGCCGGAGTCAGACAGATACCAGGCTTTACCGCGCCCGCCCTCGGGCACATCAAAACTCAGCTGCGTTTGGAAGCGCAGCGAGGTGCGGTCATCGGTGATGTCATTGATGGCGGAGCGCGCCGCGTCCACGGTGGCATAGACCTTGGTCATCTCCACTACATCAATGAGCTGGTTCCTATCCGCAAAGCCCTTGGACCCACACTCCGGGCAGGCACCGACGCGCGGAGCGGCCACGGCCACATCCTCATCGCTCGAGAGCACCGCACCCGTGGCCTCCGAATATGAGCACTCCGGGCACAGGCGCCATTGCGTCAGCGCCGAGTGGTGCTCGCCCAGCTCCACCGAGTCCACCTTCGCGCCCACGCCCTGCACGTAGAAGGTATTGCCGGGGGCTAGCTCCGTCAGCGCGGAAGAGACTCCACGGCTATAGCTATAGGTCTCCGTCTCAAACTTCTGCACCTCCTCATTGAAGGAGGAGACAGCCAGGTTGAACTCCACGGCATCATCCAACAACGTAAAGTTCGGCAGCAGCCCAAAGCGCTCCAAAGCGCTGATCCAGTACTCATCAGCGTGGTCCTCCAGCTGCTTGCGCACAAACCTCTGGGAAGCCACCGTGGCGTCATACTGGTTCTTCATCTCCTCATCCTCCACCGCGGAGGCCTCCACGCGTGCCTTCAACTCCGTCACGCGCTTGCTCAGCACTTCTCGGCGGGACAACAGCAGCTTCTGTGTTGCACCCCAGCGCTCACGCGCGGATTGCAGGTCCACCACCATGCCGGACGAAGCACCGTCCTCACCCGGCAGGCACCAGCCGCGCAGCTCTTCTAACACTTCCGCCGAAGCATGCTGCGCCACCGTGGAAGCAAAACGCTCATAGGCCGCCAACACCACCGCGGGTGAGAGCTCAACCAGCGCATCCACCACGGAGTAGCTGGCATGCGTGAACACATCGCGCGCGCTACGCAGCTGCTCTACTGAGCTCGCCACATCAGTGCTATCCAGCAGGTAGGCCACGAACTGGCGATGCATGATATCGCGCGCGGACAGATACGCCGCAGGTGCTGTCACCGAACCAGCGATGGTCTCCAGCGGGTGCTCCAGCGTGGTCAGTGCGCGCCCGCGCCCGCGCACCAGCGCCACGATGAGCGAGTTACCCGTCAAACGCCCGGCGCGGCCCACGCGCTGCACGTAACTGGCCACCGTGTGCGGCATGGAGGAGAGCATCACCGTGGACAGGTCACCGATGTCGATACCCATCTCCAGCGTCGGCGTGGCCACCAGCACGTTCGGCGCGGAGGCTGACTGCTCAGCAAAGGGCCGCTTGAACTCATCTTCCAGCTCCTTGCGCCTAGGCGTGGGCACCAGGCCTGTGTGTTCTTCCGCCACCACTGTGCGGGTATTCGTGGTGCGGTAGAGCTGCTGGTAGTAGTTATCCTCCACACCCACGGGCACGAAGTGCCCGGTACAGGACAACGTAAAGCACGCCACCGAGGACATTGCCTCACGCGCCGCGGCATCCACACCCACGCGTAGGTGGCACACCGGGCACTCCAGCAGCCCGGGCTCAGCTTCTTCGCGCACGACGATGTTCTCCGGAGATAGCATATACACGCGCCCGCCCGTTGCGGTGGGGACGGAGGAGACCACTTCTTCAAATTCGAGCTGCTTGAACAACTCCGCTACTTGGTTGGCGGCATCGAAGACACTGCTTGTCGAAGCCCCCAGCGCCGCCTTCGTCCACCGTGCGTACCAGCCCTTCTGGGAGTCCAACGGCATCGTGGCGTTGTTATCGCGCTTGCCCAACGCCCCCTTGAGCGCCGCCCCCGCACGCGGGAATTTCGGCGCACCACCGCGCACGAACGCAGGTATTCCCTTGGCACGCGCCTGACGGCGGTTAAGCAACCACGGGTTGCAGTCCTGGCGCAGGTACTCCTTGAGCCACGGGTGCGCGATGCCACCGGCAATGCGCATGTACTCCACCACGCCGCGCGCCCAGGCCAAGAGCTCCGCATCCGTGGCGAGAGTCCCCGCCACCGCACGAGCCGCCGACAGCAGCACCGCATCATCCACGTCCACAGACACCGACAACGTCCCCGTCGTCACCAACGAGCGCGGCAGATCCACCCGGTCACCGAACTGCAACGCCAAGTCCAAGTCCAAGCGCGACTGCAACGCCGACAACGCTCGCCGCTGCTCCGCAGCACCCGCGCCTTTTTCCCATACCGCCCGGTAGCGCGGTGACTCCTTCAGCTGCGGTGGCAACAACTCATAGAGTGCGCGCGACCTTACTGCCGGGTCTGATTCCGCGCGCGCATGCTCCACCATGCGCGAAGCCACCGAAGACAACGGGACGCCTGCGGACAGGGTGGCCTGTGGAGATTGTGAGGACTGTGAGCACTGCGAGGACAGCGCCGCGCTTGACGACGAATCCGCGTCTGTTGAATCTGATTCAGCAGACGCGACAGGGTCAGCAAAAGAACGAACAGCTCGCCAAATACGCGCACGCAGCGCGAAGGCCCGCGCACGGCTTTGCACGAAACCCGCACGGTGCGCGGCATCTTGCACAGAGTCAGCGAAGACCAAAGTCTTCTTCTCTGAGGAATCCAAATCATCCATACCGAAGAGATTGCTCAATGCCACTGAGAGCAACGTGGCCACTGAGGAGCCTAAGAAGCGCATCGCATCGTCTTCACCACAAGACGGACACTGCTGCGCTTTCGCGCGCTCCTCTGTATCCTCGCCGGAATAGACCAGCACCGGCACCACGGGGGACTCCTCCATGGTTTCCGCATCCGGCGCCTGAGGCGTCAGGCCCGGCAAATCCAGGTTCAACCACGCCACGCGGGAGCTCTCGCCGTCTGCGCGCGTAACCCCTTGCGCTACCTCACTCATGGCATCAATGAGCGGGCGCTGACGCTCCGGTGCGCTGATGGCAATGCGGCGAATCTCCTGCGGTGCGGTGACATACGTATCCCCACCGGGCTGCTCCGCCAACATCCACCCGGAACGCCCGCAATGACGGCAGTAGATCGCCGGCAACCATGCCTTGGGTGCATCGCCAGCAGTCTGCACCGTGTGCGCGCCCATGCCTCCATCATCAGACCACCTAAACACCGAGGTGCGTGATGATGACGCCACTGCCCTGTCGATGCGGGAGATCTCGCGCACCCACAGGTGCAGCTCCACGCCGGGGAACTTCTTTCCATCCCAGCCCAGCGTTGCACCGAGCTCCGCGCGCACATACGCGATGAAGGACAACATCAGGGATAAGAATTCCACGGCCAACTCACGGTGGCTGCGCAGCACACTGGCAGGGAATACTCGGGATACCAACGGTTCCACCGCAGCAATATCGGTACCCGGCACACCGGCTTCACCGTGCTCCAACGGCACCGGTGTAGCTGCCTCACGCAGTATCGCGCACACCAACTCATTGCCCGCCATCGCCAGAACTGAATCAGCCAAGTCCGAAGAAGAACCGAAGACGTGCCGGCTCATCGCTTCAAACACCGCCACATCAAATGACGATGACCCGTCAGCGTCTTCACTATCAGCAGAAGGAGAACCGGAAGCAGAGCTGGAAGCAGCAACCGCAGTCGTAACCTCATCAACGACTTTCTGCATCACCTCCACCGAAGGTGTCGGCGTCGATGGCGGAATAACTTCAGCAGAATCGGAGCCCGACGAGTCTTCGTCGTGTGAAACGACGGCCCGCAGCTTCGCCACCAATGGCCTGACCGTGGCCTGCCACTCCTCCACGGTCATGAGCGTCTCCCCGACCACAGCGTCCGGAGGCATCTGCTCGCCGAAGACCGTGTAAGCAAACGACAACATATCGCCCTGTGGTGCTTCAGGCTCAGCACCGGAGGAACCACTCTCGGTCGCGCCTTCGCTTCGGGTGTCTTCGGCACTCTTGCCCCCCAACGTTGCGGAGGTCGCCACCGGCGTTACCTTGCCCAAAGGACGCTGTTCATCCTCAGGCGAAAGGAAACCTTCGGGCTGATACTTCTTGAGCATCAACCCGAGGCGGCGCAGCAACATCGCCACGTCAGTGCCCTGGGCCGCGTCATAGGTGTGGAACTCATCGAGCACCAAGTACTGCAAAGACCGCGCGGACTTCTCCCACAGCTCACGGTCCTGATCACGCAGCAGCAACTGGTCCAGCATCTTGTAGTTGGTCAACAGGATGTCCGGCGGGGTATCGCGCAGCACCGAACGGTCAGAAATCAAACCATCCTTCGATGCCTTCCTACGGCCACCCGACACCACCTCGCCGGTGTAGATACCCGCCGTCACCCCGGCGAGCTCAGCCTCCGCATGTAGCAACTTGGCCAAACGGCGTTCCTGATCGGACGCCAGCGCGTTCATCGGGTACAGAATCAACGCCTTGATTCCGCTGCCGTTAGAACGGCGACAATGATCCAGAATCGGATAAAGGAAGGACTCTGTCTTACCGGAACCGGTGCCGGTTACCACCAACGTGGGCGACGGCCGACGTGACTTGCCCGTGTCGTAATCAAAAGACGATAACCGCGAAAACGCCTCTGCCTGGTGGCGATAAGGTTTAAAGCCTGACGGCAACCAACCCAAAATCCCATCCCACGACCTTGCCGGCGCATACGGCAAACGCGTGCGCACATATGGCCCGTAGAACATGCCACCCTGCGGATCGTTGAGGAACTCGCGCAGTTGCTGGGAGGTCAGATCCTCTGCCAGCGAAAACGTGGTGGTGAGGTACTCTGACAACCCATCAACGATGTGGTTTGAGGCGTAGGTAGGGATGAGACTCGACATTAGGTGTTACTTCAATACTTTCGGTCTTCTGCTTCGCTTCTGACTTTCCGAACTACTGCTGGTCCATCATCGCAGCATACTTTTCATACGCTGCCGCCAAGTCCGCTTCACGGTCCAATGGCGCAAACGGATATTCAAAGACGTACTCCACACCGGACTGCGGATGCGTCCACGTACGGTCCGACTCCGAAAGCTGCTGCCCATCCTTGAGCTTCTTCTCCAGCTTGAGGACTTCCTTCGGCACTAGACGTCCGTTAGCGTCATAGAAGTCTTCTCTATCTGCGGATCGCAGAACTGGGAATTGAGTTTGATAGATTTCTCGAAGCTCCTCGCTGGTAACTCCCCACGATATTGCAGCTATAACGTCAAGCGCGTTTTGCGCTTTCCACCTTTCAAGTGCGTTGCGATAAGGAAATTCATTCGACCATACCCCGTACCCTAGCTTCTCCAACAAAGGACTGTAGGCGCTTGTCAAGCAATTGAGACGCAAGAAGATTTCCAATGCCTCGTCTTTCAGAGAGTCGCTAACCACCGAAGGAACGAGACCAATCGAGGAGACATAAATATGTCCTGCGCCTAGCGAACGAACTAGGAAGTCAGCCAACAAACTCGAACAAAGCATCCCGAGATTCAAGTAGCTGAAGTTACTCGACCAAAAAGAGTTGACGGCATTGACGTGAGTCGCACCGGGCGGCACTACTGCTGACTTCAAAGTACGCTTTCCGGTCGTATTACCGACGTACTCTCTCCAGGCCACCCGATAAGTTGAAGCAACTTCAACGATTCGGTCGTCGTCATTCCACAAACCATAGGCACTCGCGAATTTATCGCTATACTCTAGCCTCTCAAATTCGCAAGGTGGGACATAATTTGAATCTATGGATTCCAAATCGACTAAATCCCAATCCTGATTGTGTCTCATCGTAGATCGTGGAACTTTCGAGAATGGTACATTCACGTCAACATGGGGGCCCTTTAGGACAGTTTCATCCCAACTAGCCGGCACAGTCCACTTTGATTCAATGAAACCGTCACGCCTGGCATTGGACTCGTGCCATCCTCGGGAATACCAGAGCTTCTCTGTGGAGATCCTTGGCAGCGTAGCCATTTTCGCAAGCACTATGTCAGCGGCCTTATTGACGCTGTAGACCATGCAAGTTTCAAGTAAAGGCGTACCTGGCTCCTCAACAATTGAATTCCAAACCTTGAGCGTTTCTTCATCGACCGTGATGATGCGGTCGCGGTGTGGACGCAGGTCCCATTTGCCGTCGTCGTCTTTGAAGCCCGGAAGGTTTCCGGAGCCATCATGGCTGAAGGAATCGACCACCGTTCGCGGGTGATAGAGCGACGCTGCAGAAAGGAAACTTGGTTCTTCTCGGCGCTGCCCATAAACATGGATTCCGTAGCTCACAAGATGGTGAACATCAAAAAGCGACAGCTCATTAATGAATTGCCAATGCCTACGCAGGCGTCGATAAGCACCAGCTCTTAGTGCCGCTGCTTTCTTCTCCGTGAAGTGGGACTCGGGGTGAATGAGTGAGATGATGCCATTCTCGGCAGCATTTGCCCACGTGCGTTCCATGAAGCCGCGGTAGAGATCGGGCTGTTGGTTTTGTAGGTGGGGGTAGCGGGTGGCGTCGCCAAGCACTGCGGAGGTGACTACTGCTTCCGCAAGGCCCTTAGAAAGCGTCTCCAGTACGGCGTCGTTGCCGGCGAGGAGTTCGCGGCGCTGTTTCTTCTCTGCCTGGGTGGGCTTGTTGGCAAGGCTGAACCACGGGTCGTGTTCAGACAGCAGCGCATCCATGTCGGTGCGCGGGCGCACCCACGGCGGGTTGCCCACCTGGAAGTCGAAGCCACCCTTGGCCATGACGGTGGCGAAGTCCAGGTCCCAGTGGAAGAAGGCTTGCTCCTGGGCGATGGTGTTGGCGGTCTTCAGCCAGGGGTGTGCTTCGAGGACGTCCTCGTAGCGCAGGCGGCCGGAGGTGGAACGGTCGAGTGATTCGACGTAGTCCAGCTCGTCCCAGGTCATGTCGAAGCCGAAGGCATACTGGTTGTCCTTGCGGTAGCGCTTCTGGCCTTCGTTGGGGATGCCGAGGAGGTCCTGCATGGTGGCGAGGTACTCTGTGATATCCGGAAGCTCATCAGTGGCGGTAACCGGCCAGTACCAGAGTGCGTTCCAGGCGTTCATGGCGGTGCGCAGGCGAAGGTACGCACCTTCATTGTTGTCGAGGAGTTCTTCCTCCACCTGGGCGCGGGTGACCACATCCGCGCGCTTGTCAGTGTTGGGTTCCTGACCCCACAGGTCCAGGTCACGGCGAACTTGGTCTTCGGCGATGCGCAGGCGGATAAGGGACAGCTCCCAGAGGCGCTCAACTTGGTTGGACAGTGCGGTAGCGAGCTTGGTCTGCGTTTTGTTCAGTGGCTTGCAGATGGACTTCTGCCAGGCCTCCATGGCCTCGATTTCTTCAGCAACAAGGTTCTCGAGGTCCTCGGCGTCCACGGCACTCCCCCACCCACGGCTAGGAACGAGGAAGTGATGGATGCGGCCAGCTGGGTGCTGATCCGTCTCGTTGGCGTCGATAGCCTCCGCTAGTTGTTTGAGCGGGTGGTGCTGCGGGGTCAGCGTGAGGTAGTTCTGAACTCCCTTCTTTTTCACCGCGGTGGTGGACACCTCTTTGGTGCTGAAGGTGGAGCGGGTGGCACCCACCAGGGAGTTGCCGTGGCGCAGGTGCAGGCCGAACCAGGGAGCCTTGAGCTCCTTGGTCATGGTGTTGAGCCACAGGGATATTTCGGCAAGCTCCACCGCGGTCTTGTTGAGGTCCACGCCGTAGACCTGGTGAAGAGCGATGGAGGCCTTGACCTTTTGCAGCTCCTGGGTGCGGTCCTCACCGGGGACTTCCTTGCCCAGTTCGGCTTGCTTCTTGGTCAGGTAAAGCTCCGCGAGCTGGTTGACGGCTTCCACGGCGAAGGCGCCGGATCCCATGGCGGGCTCACAGATGGTGAGGGTGAGAATGTCGTCGGCGTTGTCGATGCGGCCGGTTGCTTTGAGCTCCTCGATGGCCTGGCCCACGGTGAACTCGGTGATGACGGGTGGTGAGTAGAAGGATGCGGAGCGCTCGCGGTCACGGGAGGATTGTCGGTAGACAAAGCTGCCGCGGGCGTGGGTGCGCTGGACGCGCTCCACGCCGCCGTGTTCGCTTTCGCGGTCCTCGTAGACGATGGAATCCTGCGGAAGCGTGCGCGCTTGTGGTTCGGGTACCACCCAGGAGCCCTTGGAGGTATCGCCGTGTTTGGCTACTTCCACGAGGTCTTCTTGGGCGATGAAACCGGTATAGGACATCAGGCCCTCGTAGACCTGGCCCAGTTCGGTCACGCCGAGGGTGGCGTAGGAGATGAAGCCGCGGTCACTACCCCGCTTTTCTTTGGTGAGCAGGAGGTTCTGCAGAACGCGGTGCAGCGCCAGGTTGGAGAGCTTGACCTCATCGATGTAAGAGGTGGCTTCAGATTTGAACAGGTCTGCATCGAGGTTGCGGAACTCCAGGCCGTCCTCGGTGGCGTTGGCGTCGAAGAGCTCAGCGTTCTCATCGTGCGGATCGTGGCCGTGGTTGACGCGTTCAAAAAGCAGCTGCAGGCTGTCGTAGAGGTGCGTGCCGTTCTGGGTGCGGTGCGTGGTGGGCTCGGTGAGGATGAGGTCGCGCAGGCGGGAAAGGCCATAGCCTTCGTCATAGTCGTTGTCCCCGGTGGGCAGGATTTGTAGCTCTGGGGAGGATTCGGCGAAGAGGAGGAAGAGGATGCGGTAAAGGTAGCGCAGGGCTTGGTTGGCCAGTTCGTTGCCGTCGATGTCGGTGGTGGCATTGTTTTGGGCTCGGCGCTGCAGGACGTCGTTGCCGATGATCTCAATCGAAGCCTTGATGGCACCGCGCAGTTCCTCGGAGACTTTGACGGAGTGCTCGCGGGCTTGGGCTAGGGTGTCGAGCCACCAGGTGGTGCCATCAGCACCACGCATGGTGTGCTCGGCGGCAAGGATGGAGACTACTCGGGGAAGCTCGCCTTTGGCTTTCTGGTCGTTGCGCTCGACGGCCAGGCCCAGGTCCACGGCGAGGTAGCGGCCCAGCGGCCAGGTTTCGCGCTCCGCCAGGATTGCCCAGCGGCCGGCAAGCACCAGGATGAGGTCGGGGGCTTGCTCGGTGAGGAACAGCTCGCCAACGAGCTTGGAGGCGGTGATGTCGAGGGCCTTGGCATCACCGTTGGAGTTCTGGTTACCCAGCTCCGGGTCGACGCCAAGAAGCGGGACAGTGGTGAGATCCTCCACGGAGTCCATCTGCCCGGCGCGCAGGATGACCAGGGAGTGGTTCTTGTCCGCGGCGGCAGTAAGCGTGAGGGGCTGGCCGTTGCGGGAAAACTCGAGACGCTGTGGCTGCGGGTAGCCGAATGCCTCGGCGATCAGGTCGTAGACCTCATGCAGCGCATCGTCGGCTGCCTCCATGGAGAGTGCGGAGAGCTTGGTGTGCAGTGCTTCCCTGCGGGAGGTCAGGCGCAACAGCGGGGATTGGGCGTGCTCGTGGCCGGCGCTTTTGGCATCTTTGTCCGTTGCTTTCCACTCTTTGACGGCCTCCTCCACGCGCTTGCCAAAGGAGCTGCCTTTGTCATCGGTGGTGAAGTAGTAATCCGAGATCCATTCCTCGACGTTGATGATGGAATCGAAGTCTGCCATTAGCGTGCCTCTGCTTCGTTGGTGTGGGTGTGTGCGGCGCTGGTGCGTGCAGCGTCGGTGTTGTCTGGGAGGATAAGTGCCAGGGGGCGCACGAGGGAGCGCTCCGGGGCCATGGATTTCAGCAGCTCCTCGTCCTGGTGGATAAGCCGCTTGGTGTCCTTGATCTTGAGGGTCTGCTGGCCGGAGTTGGCCTGCTGCCAGATAGCGGCGCGCTGCTGCCAGCCGGCGATGCGGTCCTGCGCGTGGTCTAGGTTGGTGTTCTTGACCACGGTGAGATGGCTCTGCGCTGCCTCCACGGCGGCGGCGATAAGCTGTGCTGCGGTTTCGGGGACGGCAAACTCGCCGGGGTTGATGGCGTTGTCTGTCAGGCCGATGCGGCCCAGCCAGGCATAGACATCTTCGTGAACCTCAATGTCCACGGCCTGCATGCCAGCGGGAACGTCGAAGCCGAAGGGGCCTTCCGTGGCGGTGAGGAAGGTGCGGGAGAGCACCTGTCCACGGGAGTTTGTCAGGGTTCCCATGAGCAGCAGCGTCGGCGTATCCACCGCGCCGAGGACGGCGGGGATCTCGCTCTGTGCCATGTTCGTCAGGGCGCGATCGGCGGCCCATTCGGAGACAGGGTGCAGTGGTCCGAGGAAATGGGCGCGCGGCCAGGACTTCTCCGAATCACCTTCGCGCGCGGCTTTAAGGTGCTGGTTGCCGCGGCGCTCAGAGGTGGCGAGCATGAGGCGCTCGGTGACCTTGCGGTAGGACACGTAGTCCTGCGGCAGATAATCAAAACGCCGGCACAGATCACGCGGAGGGGTCAGCTCCACGATGTCATTATCGTGCTGCACATAGTCCACACCACCAGCGCTCAAGGGCTTATCCGCGGAGTCTTGGTAGGCCTCCGCCAGGGCATCACCGAGGTAGTCCTTCTCCGCGCGGTAGAGGCTGTGGCGCGCTGTGCGGCGTGACGGCGCGGGGGTGGCGCCGTCAAGCGTTGAGAATTCTCTGTTCTCGTCGTCTTTGGTGCTCTCGGGGTTATCTGTGCTCTCGGCGTCGTCGGGGCCGTTGGTGGCAGCGGCGGCAAGTAGCGCCCAGATGTCATCGCCCAGGCCGGAGGCAGGAGCAGCCTCGTCGGGTTCAGCGTTAGGCGCCGGCTTGGCGTGCGCACCGGTGAGGATCTCCTCCGGGGAGGCCACGACCTCATCGAAGTCGCGCTCGTGCATGAGCACCGCGCGGATCTCATCCTCCTCCGCCTTGGGGTTGTGCTTGCCCATGAGTGGGGCGGCATCACCGAGGAGCTGGTTGGCGGAATACTCGCGGTCAATGAGGCGAGTGAGCACGCGCAGCTCACCGATGGATTCGGCCACATCCGCATCCTTCGGGTCCAGCAGCAGGGAGGTAATCTCTGGCTCGTGCTCCTGGCCGTAGCGGTCGATGCGGCCGTTGCGCTGCTGGATGCGGATGAGCGACCACGGGATGTCATAGTGCACCAGGTGGTGGCACTGGGCGTGCAGGTTGACGCCCTCGGAGGCGACGTCGCCGGTAATCAGCACGCGAAGAGGGGTGTCGGAGCGCTTGAATTCGTCGATAATTGAAAACACTTCTGAATCAGAAAGCTCGCCATGCAGAACTCGTACTGCCCCCTTCGGGAGCTTGAGGTGTTTAGCGATATTCTCTTGCAGCCAGTAAAGGGTCTGAACCCTCTCAGAAAAGATAACCACGCGGCGATCAGATCCCTTCTTGACGCCGATCTCCATGAGGTAATCGATCAGTGCGGCGAACTTATTTGAGTTCTGCTCATTGACTTGTTCGTTTAACTCTGCCAGACGAACAAGTTTCTCTCTTTCCAAAACAACACTTCGCGATTTCCGTCGATCAATGGAATCCTTTAACGCCGCTGGTGAAGACAGGAAAGCCTTGACCAAGGTCCAGGGGAAGAGGCGGTCATTCGCCGTGGTGGCTGGGGTATTGATCCAATCCTCGACGATAGCGCGCGCCACAGCGTTTTCCTCCGGGGAGGCATCCACCAGGATGTTGCGGGGCTCGCTGCGCTTAGCCCACTTCTCCCCCACCACGGAGGCCACCTCCGGTGAATTGCGGTGGCGGCGGATAATCAGCTTCTTTGCTGCTTCCATGTCGATAGAGCCGTCCGGGAGGACAGAGAGTGGGTCGAGCAAGCGCAGGATTTCCTTGAAAGATTCCTCGCGGCCGTTGTGTGGGGTGGCCGAGGCCAGAATGAGGGACTCGGTGGTCGGTGCCAGCGTACGGGCCAATTCATTGTTCTGGGAGCCGGCGTTCGTGGCGTTATGAATCTCATCGATGACGACGGCATCCCAGCGAACCTTCTCCAGCTGCGCGCGGTACTTCGGTGCTTTAAGCGTATCCATGGACACAATGACGCGCGGGAAGTAAGTAAAGGGGTTCTTCGATGCCGGCAGCTTCTGGCGGACCTTCTGGATACCCTGACTGTCCAGGCGAACCAGCGGGATGGCAAAGCGCGTCCAAAGCTCCTGCTGGAATTGCTCCATGACGTGCTTGGGCGTGACGACGAGGATGCGCTCTCCCCTGCCGCGGCGGATAAGCTCCGCCAAAATCATGCCGATCTCCAACGTCTTGCCCAAGCCGACAGCATCCGCGAGCAGCACGCGCGGGCGGATACGCTCATCGGAGAGCGCCGACTTCACAGCGGAGAGCTGATAATCTAGCGGGTCCGCTAGCATCTGCGTGGCTACTTCCAGCTGCTTTTGGTACAGCGGCACCGGCGTGCGGCGAAGCGTGGACTCCAGCCACAGGCGGGTATGCCGAAACTGCGGTGACTCATCCGGGCGGACCGTGACGTTGGCTGGATCGAAGACCTCGATATCATCGAGCGCAGTAAAGAAAGTGGCGGTGGTATCGCGCACGTAGTCGCTCACGCCTCGAGCCCGAATACGGAAGCCATCGGTGGTGCGCGCGACGTTACTGACCAGCCAGTGCTCGTCGCGGCAGGAGATGGTCACGCCGGGAGCGAGCTGGGAGAAATCGGAGAGACTCATGGAGTCCAAGGTATCAGCGGGGATGGACCTTATTGGGCTGATTGTGGCTCAGGAGTTCGAGAAAATGAAGGCAGAAAATGCTGCAGCAAGAACTGCCGTCTCCTAGGTTGTGCGGCCCCCAGCATCGATCCCACAGGACTTTCTCCCTGAGCATCACCACACATAGTCGCTTTGCAGTTCCAGAGTCAGATGCAACCCACCAGTTCAAGCCCTGGTAGAGGCATGTTGGGGGTGCAAGCATCCAAGGAATTAACGTTATTGATTTTGACTTGAAAGACGAATAAGCGATATTTATATCACGACGTTCTCTCGTCTACAACAGGAGCCAACAAGCGCAGCCTGACTATCTACACGAATGGCACCATAGCTTCGGATTGTTTCCCCACCGACCACCTTATTAAGGCTTGCATCGGTAGCCCTCTCTCCTTCGACAAACGACCAATGAAAAGTTCGATAAAATATGGTAATTGACAACTCAAACCCGTTCAACGTTCCCGAAGTTAGGAAGCAGAGCTTCTTCAAGAAACCAGTGCCCCTTTGGTCATTGGGCGCCGCGCTAATCGCAGGTCCACTGCTAACCTTCGGCGCCATCACACTCGCGGATGATGGAACGACTGACGCTCGGGTAAACACCGACGAGAATTCCTCGGCGGTTCCAGCCAACTTACACTCAACTGCACCAAGTTCGACTTCAACCGGACAGGATGATTCCCCGTCTTCGACAGACGAAGGTCAAAACATTTTTTCGGTGGGAGAATTATCTACCAACCACGGGATCCATCTAACAGTAGAATCAGTTGAGATAGTCAGTGAGCTAGGGATTAAAAAAGAAGCTCTCGAGTACCTCACTGATTCAGAAGCTTTAACCCCAGATAACGACGGAGCTAAGTTTGTCCGAGTAAACGCTTCTATTACTAATGAGAGCATCAAAGCCCTTCATTTGTCATGCGGCTTTGACGGCTTTACGGTGCTCATGAATAGCCAAGGACAAGAATATACCACTGTTAAAAATCTGTACCATCTCGAAGGAAACCCTGACTGTTCCGATTCAATCGCTCCTGGTTTCTCGGGGAAAGCATCTTACGTCTATGAAGTGCCTGACAACCACGAATTGGGGTACTTTGTCTACGCAGATCCTTCAGTTTCAGGCGCTACCGACAATCCGACCCTTATTCGTTTGGGAGAATCCGTCTAGCGAACACTTTAGGTTCAGATAGCAGACACCTTCGCATCACGAGGTAATAGGGCCCTTCCGGTTTTAGAGTGCGTTGATT
>NZ_KV821898.1:0-246 GCF_001815785.1 Corynebacterium sp. HMSC056F09 | reverse complement strand
CGGATAGGGTTCACTAGTATTGTCTCCCTATTACTCTCCTCTTGTAGTTTTGATGACCCATTGGCTTCTCATCTCGCGTCCCTAGGACGATCGGGACATGCGATCCCCGTTACTGAGTCCATCACACTGGAGGAACTCTACGGACCAGAGTGGACTGAGTTTTCGCTCGTGTGCCCATACACTCCGTATCAAACAGTCAAAGAAACACTTATGGCTGATGATCCCCCTGTTCCAGAACACGGCTTC
>NZ_KV821897.1:0-11256 GCF_001815785.1 Corynebacterium sp. HMSC056F09 | reverse complement strand
TCAGGTGTCTACCTAACGGGGGTCAGGTCCCAGGTTCCGCCGTATGACAAACCAGCGACGGTCCAATGTTGTTGATTCTCGTCGACACGGAAAGCGGTTTTGATTCCTGTCGGCACGTCGGTTGTTAGGTAGGTCATGACCTTGGCCACGGAGGTGTCCGCGCAGATGGGATTGGCGGTCTCACTGCCGGTGGCGTCGACCGCCACGACGATGGGGCTTAGTCCCCCATTGGCGCGTTGGAAGGCATCGGCGGTTTCGGCCGCCTCGCCGGAGCCGAACCACTGCTCGGGCCCACCCGGGTTGCCGTGGAGCAGGACTAGGACGGGAAGATTCATATCCTTCTTGCTCCAATAGGCCGGCGGGATATAGGCCGTGGCCTGGCGCGCGCTGAACCCTGAGGTGGTACCCGGAAGATCCACGTGCACAATCGCAGCGGAATCCGCGGACTTGATGGCTTTGAATTGGCCGTAGTCCATCTCTTGGGCTACCGGCGTGGGATCGAGCGAGGCGATGTCCGGATAGGACTGGTACTCCATATTGGCCAGGCCGGCCACCGCAAGTGCCGAGAATGCTGCTATCACGGCCATAAGGACACGACGGCCCGCATGGTGAATGAGGGAGATGAGCGCCGCGATGGGTACGAGCCCAGCCACGAAAAGGTAGAACGGGACGTCCCAATGCTTAAGCGCGAAGTAGGCCACGGTAGCAATGACTGCGGCGAGAAGGAAGGACACGAAGTCGCGCTTGCGCAGGCGCCACGCAATGAGCAGCGCGCTGATGACCAAGATAGCAATGTAGATCCCGCCGTTCACGGGGTCAGTCAGCGGCAAGCCCAGTACGGACTGGATGAAGTTATTCACGGATTAAACATAGACCCACGCCGAGTCGAAAGCGCTGTGGACTATCTGTGAATATGTCCGAATGACTGTGATCTTGATCGGATGCGCGCGCTAGACCGACCGGGCGCGGCGGATGATCTCCGGAAGCTCTGCCAGGACCACGTTGATGTCCTCTTCGGTGGTGAGGCGGCCCAGTGTGAAGCGCAGGCTGCCGCGCCCGTGTTCCTCGTCAATGCCCATGGCTTCCAGCACGTGGGACATGCGGTTGACACCGGCGTGGCAGGCGGAGCCGGCGGAGGCTTCGATACCGGCGGCGTCGAGAAGCATGATGAGGCTGTCACCATCCGTACCCGGGAAGGACACGTGCAGGTGGGAGGCCAGGGTGGGCTCGGCGGAGTTGATGATGACGTTGTCGATGCTGGACTCGATGCCGGCCTTGAGCTTGTCGCGGAGTGCCGTCAGGCGGGTGTCCTCCTGCTCCATTTCCGCGACGGATTCACGCAGCGCCGCGGCGAGCGCGCTCGCACTGGCCACGTCTACGGTGCCGGGGCGGATGCCGCGCTCTTGGCCGCCGCCGAAGGCGATGGGTTGAGGTGCGGGGGTACGGCGTGCAAGCAGCAGGCCGATGCCGCGCGGGCCGCCGAACTTGTGGGCGCTGGCTGCGAGCGTGGTGGCACCCAGCTCGTGGAAGTTGATGGGCAGCTTGCCGGCGACCTGCACGGCATCGATGTGCACTGGGGTGCTCTGTTCGGCGGCGCGCTGGGTAATGTCCGCGACCGGCTGAATGGCGCCGGTCTCGTTATTGGCCCACATGCAGGTGGCCACCGCGGCCGGGGTATCCAGGGCGCTTAAATCGCTGACGTGGCCGGTGGAATCAACCGGGAGAAGCTCTACGGTCGCGCCGTGCTCAATCTGGAGCTTCTCCACGGTTTCGAGCACGGCAGGGTGCTCGATGGGGGTCGAAACGATGCGCTGCGCGGCTTCGGGGGAAGCAGCCTGCGCAGCGCGGTAGAGGCCCTGAATGGCGATGTTGTCCGCCTCCGTGCCGGAGGAGGTGAAGATGACCTCGATGGGTTCGCAGCCGAGCAGCTCGGCGACGGTCTCGCGGGCGTCGTCCAGCACGGAGCGTGCCTTGCGCCCGGAGGCATAGGACGCGCCCGGGTTGAGGGAGCTGGCTGCCTGCGTCCATGCGTCGATGGCGCTTTGGCGCATGGGCTGGGTGGCTGCGTAATCGAGGTAAAGCGGCATTAGTTGCCGGCCTCCTTGCGCTTGGTCAGCTCCGCGGCGAGTGCCGGGGCGATCTCATGGAGGTCACCCACCACGCCGAGGTCGGCGATCTGGAAGAAAGGCTCGTCCTGGTCCTGGTTGACCACAACGATGGTCTCCGAAGTCTGCATGCCGGAGGTGTGCTGGATCGCACCGGAAATGCCCAGGCCGATGTAGAGCTTCGGGGACACGGTCGCACCGGTCTGACCAATCTGGAAAGCAGGGTCGTAGAAACCTTCGTCCACAGCGTCGCGGGTGGCGCCGACGGCGGCACCGAGGACGTCGGCAAGCGGCTCCACCACGTCGGCGAACTTGTCGCCCACACCGCGGCCACCGGCCACAACGACCTTCGCGGAGGTTAGCTCCGGACGGGCGGTCTTCTCCGCCGGGGTGAAGGAGGTGACGGTGACGTCCTTAGTCGTGGCAGCCGGCAGCTCAAAAGGAGCAGGAGCTGCGGTGACCGGCTGCGGTTCCGCGGTGACGGTTCCCGGGCGCAGGGTGTAGACCACAGAGCCGGTAGCCGTGGAGGAGGTCTCGTAGGAGCCGCCGAAGATGGTGTGGTGTGCGGAGCCGTCAGCATTGATGCCGTCGACGTTGACCAAAGCACCCGAGCCGAGACGCGCCGCGAGGCGGCCGGCAATTTCGTTGTTGGTCGGGGTGGAGGCCAGCACGATGGGCGCCGGGTTATTGGCGGCCAGGGCGTGGAGGGCGTCGACCTCCGGGGTGACGATGCGCTGCTCATAGTCCGCGGCGGTGGCCTGAACTACCTGGGCGGCGCCGAGGTTGCCCAGTTCGGCATCAAAGGAGGCGGCGGTGGCGGCATCCTTGGCCACGACGACGGCGGAGACGGTACCAAGCGCGCGGGCGGCGGTAATGAGCTCGCCGGTAACGGGGCTGAGCTGCTCTGCTTCGTGCTCAACTAGGACATAAACGTGAGACATGTGTTTTCTCCTTTAACCCTCGATGAGATTCTTGGCGGCCAGGAAGTCCGCGACCTTGGCGGCAGCCACGGCCGGATCGGTATCCGTGATGACCTCACCGGCGGTACGGGCCGGTCGCTGTGCGGAGGCGGTAACCGTGGTGGTGGACGGCACGCCATCAATGCCTAGGTCGGCCACGGCGAGCGTGGTGACCTCGGCCTTCTTGGCTGCCATCAGGCCCTTGAAGTTGGGGAAACGCGGCTTATCGGCCTTGTCGGTAAAGGACAGGATGGCCGGAAGGTTGGCGCTAAGCTCCCAGTGGCCGTGGACATCCTCGCGGGTACCGGTAGCGGTGGCACCGGCCAAGGAGGCGGCCTTGAGCTCCGTGAGCGCGGGCAGCTGGCGGTACTCAGCCAGAAGGCCAGCAACAAGCCCGGTGGAGGCATCCGAGGAGTTGTTGCCCAGGGTGATGACCTGGACCTCGCCGAACTTTTCTGCCACCTTGTTGATGGCGGCGTTGAGAACCCAGGCGGTAGCCAGGGCGTCGGCGCCGGCGAGGGCGTCGTCGACAACGTGCACGGCGTGGTCCGCGCCCATGGCCAGGGCCTTGCGCAGGGCCTCATCGGCAGCGGCCGGGCCCATGGTAAGCGCCACGACCTCATAGCCGGCGTCGGCGTTATCGTCGCGCAAGCGCAGTGCCTGCTCGACGGAGTACTCGTTGACCTCATCGATGACGTTATCCACCGAGGTACGGTCCAACGTGTGGTCCGCCTCGAGGGTCTTGGTTGACCACGTATCCGGTACGTGCTTGACCAGAGCCACAATGACTGGCATGTGGGCACTTCCCCTTCCGTAAATTTTGAAACTATTAGGGTGCGTAATTACCTTCGGTCGATACTACTCGCGGTCCGCACAACACCGCGACTCCCTTCGATCCGATGCGCGTGACCACGAGAGTCTTGGCGTTCGACCCCTTCAACTTGAGCTTCTTGCGCAGCTGGTCCGGGTTCACGTCTTGCCCGCGTACCAGGATTTCCAGCGAGCCGACATCGTGAGCCGCCATAGCCGCCTTGAGCTTCTTCATGGGGACCATCTCGATGAATTCAAATCCGGACGTGCCGTGAGGCAGGCGGTCACCGGTGAGGTAAGCAATGCGCGGGTCCAGTTGGTGCAGGCCTTCCCGCGCGGCGTAGTGGCGCACCAGCCCGGCGCGCACGATGGCGCCGTCGGGGTCGATGAGGAAGCGGCCGATGGGGCCGGCCTCAGGTAGCTCGTGCTCTGTGACGCCGTCGTCGATGACGTCCGTGTGGATTCCATCTGGCGTGGTACTGAGGACCACTGCCCTTTTCCCTGTTCCCAGGCCTGGGGTGTACAGGCAGGTTTCCTTCACCCCTCCGTCAAGGCTGACTACGCAGGCTAGGCCTTCCCATTCGGAGTGGTCGATGCCGGGTGCGCATTTGATGGCCATCTCGCTGTGGGTGGCCAGCAGATCTGCTGGCGGGGGCAGAAGTTGGTCCAGGCGGGTAATGCGGTTACCGCCTCGGCGCCGGGCGGGGTCGGCGATGCAGACTTCGGCGGTGGTCGTGGTGGTCAGAGCATCAGCGCGAAAGACTGGGTGCTCAATGTTGTGCTGCGCCATGGCTACGCGCGAGGCGTCCAGGTCGCTGCCCACATACGTACCCGGGCGGTAGGCCTGGCCTTCGGTGCCGATGGAGCAGGTGAGGTCGTGCACCAGGTCCACGGTGCGCTCACGAAGGAACTGCGCGCGGTAGGCCGCCACTGCGGGTGGAGTGGCTTGTTGGGCGGAGTCGTGGTCCATGAGCCACTGCCCCGGCAGCTTGCCGGAGCTGCGGGCTTGGATGAGTTCGGCCACCGCACGCCCGTAGTCACCGAACTGTGCCTGCAGCTTGGCGACGTCCCGCAGGTGCGCCTTCTTGGTCCCCTCCAGGTCTGCTGCAGCGGTATCGATAGCGGCAGCGTTCTCACGCAGGAAGGCAACTTCGTCCAGGGTGTAGCTCATGGTGCGCTTTTCTAGATGCGGTCGACGGGGAAAGTGGTGAAGTATTCGCGGTAGCGCTCGTCATCGCGCGGGTCGCCGATAATTGGGCGTAAGTCGGAGAAGGAAGCATCATCTAAGACCTCCTTGACCGTGGCATAAGAGGTCAAACGCTTAAGCTGTGCCCACGTCGGGATGGCTAGGCGGACCAGCCCGGCGCGCCAGCCATCCAAGACCAGTTGCGGGTCGAACCAGCCGGCGTCGTCGGCTTCGCCCGTATCCCCATCGGGTTCTTGGCCCTCGGGCAGTACACCGATGAAGAAGAAGGTATCGAACCAGTGGTTGTTATCTTCGCCGGCCCAGCGGGACCAAGGCAGCAGCATGTCGGCGTCGACACGCATGCCGTTGTGCTCAAGAAACTCGGTG
Organism: Corynebacterium sp. HMSC056F09; assembly: GCF_001815785.1. Lineage (NCBI taxonomy): Bacteria > Bacillati > Actinomycetota > Actinomycetes > Mycobacteriales > Corynebacteriaceae > Corynebacterium > Corynebacterium sp. HMSC056F09. The sequence continues at coordinate 5,809 of NZ_KV821897.1, read as the reverse complement.
AAGGAAATCTCGTGGGTTTCTAGCAGCTCGCGCTCGCGGTGGTAGCGCGAGGCGTCGGAGACCAAGCCGTCCTCACGGATGGCTAACAGCGTGCCGGCCTCCTCGAAAAGCTCCCGGGCGGCGGCGAAGACGAGGGCGTGTGCCTTGTACTTGGTTACGCCCATGCGGCGTGCCATGGACACCACTGAGCGGCCTGCCCACAGTTCGCCAGAGTCCCAGGTTCGGGGCGGGAAGTCACGCGGGTCTACCCCGCCGCCGGGAAAGACGACGTGGCCGGGGTAGTTGCGCATGGTGCGCACGCGTTCTTGAATCCACACGCGCAGCCCCTCGGCCGTATCGCGCAACAGGAGGACAGTAGCGGCCAGACGTGCCCCGTTAAAGCCCGTTGTTTCGCCAGGGTCGATGGCGTCAAGGCTGTCGTGGATGGACTGACTCATGCAACTTTCCGTGTCTGCAGGCTGGGGGCAGAATTCGAGAGGTATACGTCGAGGGTGTGTACCGAGGTTTTGTACTGAGAGTTATGTACTAGGGGTTAGCGGACTCGTCGGGCGAAGTACCTCTCCCCGATGCGATCCACCTGGATAGGTTGGTGGAAGGCCTTGGAAAGGTTTTCCGACGTCAGGACAGAGTTAATGAGTCCTTTGGCCACGACCTTACCCTCATCCAGGAGCATCGCATGGGTAAATCCGTAAGGGATTTCCTCCACGTGGTGGGTAATCATGACAATCGCCGGGGCATCCGCATCCAGTGCCAAGTCCCCAAGGTAGCCCACGAGGTCCTCACGGCCGCCCAAGTCCATGCCGGCGGAGGGCTCATCCAGGATGAGCAGCTCCGGGTTGGCCATGAGCGCACGGGCCAGGATGACGCGCTTCTTCTCACCTTCGGAGAGCGTGCCCCAGGTCCGCTCTGAGAGGTGCGCGGCGCCGACTTGTTCCAAAATGTCGTCGGCGCGGGAGAAGTCCATGTCTTGGTAGTCCTCACGCCAGCGGCCGAGGACCGCATAGCCAGCAGACACAACGAGATCATCCACGCGCTCGTTGTCCGGGATGCGGTGCTGGACGGCAGCGGAAGAGATGCCAATGGCGGCGCGCAGATCGCGCATATCCGTTTTGCCCAGGCGCTCGCCCATGAGGAAAGCCACGCCAGCGGACGGGAATTCTTCGGCGGCGGCCATGCGCACCAGGGAGGTCTTGCCCGCGCCGTTGGGGCCGATGATGACCCAACGCTCATCGAGCTCCACCTGCCAGTCGACGGGCCCGACCAGCGTGCGCCCGCCGCGTCGTAGCTCGACGCCGCGGAAGTCAATCAACCAATCCTCGTCGGTTTCCATCAGTTCAGGGTCTTGCTGGCTCAATTGCTCTGGAGTGTTCACAGGCACCATTGTGGCCGATATCTTCCTTCCCCGGTGAAACTGACACAGCTGCATTATTCTATGGGCATGACTCAACGCCTTGGTATCGACGATGTCCGCCCCTCCCTCTCCGGTAATGCCGCCTCGAAGGCCGTAGTCGGAGAGGTTGTTCCTGTCACCGCGCTGGTGTGGCGTGAGGGCCACGATGCCGTCGCCGCGACGCTGTCGGTGTGGAACACCGAATCTCCGTCCACCTCCGCCGTGACCATGACGGTGGACCCGGAAGACCAGGACCGAGTCCACGGGGTGTTTACTCCGGCGACTCCCGGGCGTTGGTTCTTCCGCATCGATGCCTGGTCGGATCCGATGTCCACGTGGCGCAACGCGGTGGTCAAGAAGATGGAGGCGGGGCAATCGGCGCGGGAGCTCAGCAACGATCTGTTGCACGGCGCCGAGCTCTTCGAGGAGGCGGCCATCCAGTGCCCGAGCGATAAGGCGGAGCTGCTCTTTAAGGCGTCGAAGGAGCTCAAGGATGACACAGTGGACGTCGACAAGCGCGTGCGTACCGCGCTCTCCGAGGAGGTCGCCGAGATCCTCCACCACCACCCGCTGCGCCACCTGCTGGTCGAAGGAGACATCCACGAGGTCCTGGTAGAGCGCCGCGATGCCCTCTACAACTCCTGGTACGAGCTCTTCCCGCGCTCGACCGGCGGGTGGGATGACGAGGGCAACCCCGTGCACGGCACGTTTAAGACCACAGCGCAGGCACTGGAGCGCGTGGCTGCCATGGGGTTCGACACCGTCTACTTCCCTCCCATCCACCCCATTGGCGAAGTGCACCGCAAGGGCCGCAACAACTCGGTGGTGGCTGAGCCTGGTGATGTGGGCTCGCCCTGGGCTATTCAGGACCACTCCACCACGCACCCGAAGCTGGGCACGATGGAGGACTTTAAGGAGCTGGTCAAGAAGGCCGCCGACTTGGGCCTGGAGGTAGCACTGGACTTGGCGTTGCAGGCCTCCCCGGACCACCCGTGGGCCAAGACCAACCCGGAGTTCTTCACGGTGTTGGCCGATGGCACCATCGCCTACGCCGAGAACCCGCCGAAGAAGTACCAGGACATTTATCCGCTGAACTTTGATAACGATCCGGATGCCATCTATGCCGAGATCTACCGCATCGTCATGATTTGGGTGGAGGCTGGTGTCACCACCTTCCGCGTGGACAACCCGCACACCAAGCCGGCCAATTTCTGGAACTGGCTGATCTCCAAGGTACACATCACCCACCCGGAGGTCATCTTCCTCTCCGAGGCCTTCACCCGCGCCCCGCGTCTGTTCGGTCTGGCCAAGGCAGGATTTACGCAGTCTTATACCTACTTCACGTGGCAGACCTCCAAGCATGAGCTCACTGAGTTCGCGCAGATGCACGTGGAGCAGGCCGATATCTGCCGGCCCAACCTCTTTGTCAATACCCCGGATATCCTCCACGAGTCCCTGCAGACCGGCGGGCGCGCCATGTTCGCCATCCGCGCCACCCTGGCGGCCACGCTCTCCCCGCTGTGGGGCGTGTACTCCGGCTTCGAGCTCTACGAGCACCAGGCCGTCAAGCCCGGCAGCGAGGAGTACCTCGATTCTGAGAAGTACGAGCTGCGCCCGCGTGACTTCCAGGCAGCGCTGAAGTCCGGGGATTCCCTGGAATCCTATATTCGCCTACTCAACGTCATCCGCCGCGAAAACCCGGCCCTCCAGCAGCTGCGCACGCTACGCTTCCACAACACCGATAACGAGGCCATCATCGCCTACTCCAAGGCCGATCCCGCTACCGGCAATGTGGTGCTCGTGGTGGTCAACCTCGATCCGCGCAATGCGCAGGAGGCCACGGTCTATTTGGATCTGGCCGCCGTGGGCCGCCACCCGGGTGAACACTTCACGGTGCAGGACACCATCAGTGGTGCCGCCTACGAGTGGTCCGACCGCAACTTCGTGCGCTTGGAGCCGCTTCGCGACGTCGCCCACATCTTCGTCCTGCCGCCGGCCCACCATGACCTGCAGGAACGCATCGCGTGGCGCCGCGTGAACGACTACCGCGCTTAAGTTTTAAAGCCGCTGAACCCCCGCACTGAATCCGTACCCCCTTCATGGGTAGCGCGGGGTTTCCTTTCTGCCCCGCGAGCACGTGTTCTTGGGTAATTTGGTCTGTATGAACATCCCGGCCTCAGACCTCGAACGCCTCAACCACTGCCGCCACCACGCGCCCCATGATTTCTATGGTTGGCACGATGGAACCGTCCGCACTCGCCGCCCCGGTGCCGAAGCCGTCGAGCTCGTCACCGCCACTGAAACCGTCGCCATGCGCGCGGTTGGGGATGATATCTGGGAGGCCCCACTCACCGAAGAAGCAGACTACCGCCTGCGCATCACCTATCCGGGCCAACCCGCCTTCGAGGTAGCGGATGGCTACCACTTCCTGCCCACCCTGGGCACATTGGATCAGCACCTCATCGGTGAAGGCCGCCACGAGCGCCTGTGGGAAGTCTTGGGCGCAAATCTCAAGAGCTACACCACCGACATGGGAGTAGTCGAGGGCACCGCCTTTGCTGTGTGGGCGCCCAACGCAGAGGGCGTGGCCGTGGTCGGCGACTTCTGCGGCTGGAACCCTACCCAGTACCCCATGCGCAGCCTCGGCTCCACGGGCATTTGGGAGGTCTTCATCCCCGGTGTGGGCGAAGGCGAGCGCTATAAGTTTGCGGTCCACGGCAAGAACTCCCCGCGCATTGATAAGGCGGATCCCCTGGCCAAGCGCACCATCGCCCCGCCGGAGACCGCCTCCGTGGTGGCCCGCTCCAGTTTCAAGTGGAGCGATGAGGAGTGGATGAGCAAGCGCACCGGGGACCTCGACATCCCGATGAGCGTCTACGAACTCCACGTCGGCTCCTGGAAGGTAGGTGCTAACTACAACACCTTGCGCGAAGAGCTCATCCCTTACCTGGTTGAGCACGGCTTTACCCACGTGGAGCTGCTGCCCGTGGCCGAGCACCCCTTCGGCGGTTCCTGGGGCTATCAAGTCTCCGGCTACTACGCTCCCTCCGCGCGCTGGGGCTCCCCGGATGAGCTGCGCGCGCTTATCGACGAATTGCATAACGCCGGCATCGGCGTCTTCGTTGACTGGGTGCCCGCGCACTTCCCCAAGGACGAATGGGCGCTGGGCCGCTTCGATGGGCAGGCACTCTACGAGCACCCGGACCCGCGCCGCGGTGAGCAGGCCGATTGGGGCACCTACGTCTTCGACTTCGGCCGCAACGAGGTGCGCAACTTCCTCGTGGCCAATGCCCTCTACTGGGCCGAGGAGTTCCACGTCGACGGCTTGCGTGTCGACGCCGTTGCTTCCATGCTCTATTTGGACTACTCCCGCGAGGAATGGCTGCCCAATATCTACGGCGGGCGCGAAAACCTTGAGGCAGTCCAATTCCTCCAGGAAACCAACGCCACGCTGAACCGTAACCACCCGGGCGTGCTGACCATCGCCGAGGAATCCACCTCCTGGCCAGGTGTTACCGCACCGACTCACGAAGGCGGACTGGGCTTTAGCCTGAAGTGGAACATGGGCTGGATGAACGACACCCTGGAGTACTTCAAACACGAGCCGATTCACCGCCGCTACCACCATGGCGAGCTCACCTTCTCCATGGTCTACGCCTACTCGGAGCGCTACGTGCTCCCCTTTAGCCACGACGAGGTGGTCCACGGCAAGGGCTCCTTATGGGAGCGCATGCCGGGCGATGACTGGAACAAGGCCGCAGGCCTGCGCGCGCTGTACGGCTACATGTTCTCCCACCCGGGCAAGCAGCTAATGTTCATGGGCCAGGAGTTTGGCCAGACCACCGAATGGGCAGAGGGCCACTCAGTGGACTGGTCCAACTTGGAGGGCTGGGGCAACGAGTGGCACCACGGCATTAAGCGCTTGGTGCGCGACCTCAACGCGGTATACAAGCAACAGCCGGCCCTGTGGACCCAGGACTTTACGCAGGATGGCTTCCAGTGGGTGAAGGCTGATGACTCGAATAACAACATGCTCGGCTACGTGCGCTACGGCAAGGACGGCTCCGCCCTGTTGGCGGTGTGCAACTTCTCCGGCAGCTCGGTGCCGAACTATGACCTCTGGTTGCCGCGCGATGGCGAGTGGGAGCTGGTCATCAACACAGACGACGCCGTCTACCAAGGTGCCGGCAATGACCTTGCCCACCGCGTGCGCTCCGAAGGCAACCACGTCCAGCTGCACCTACCGGCAAACTCGGTGCAGTGGTATGCCTTCCGCGGCTAAGCTGCGCGGCCTAGCGCCGAGCCTGGCTCGGCGCGTGCTCACGCTCATCGCGAGCAAGGCCTGAGAGACACAACTGCCCTAGTTGCCAAAGTTCTGGCCAGATCTTGAGGCGGTTTCAAGTGGTGGATGCATCACTT
>NZ_KV821896.1:54206-160071 GCF_001815785.1 Corynebacterium sp. HMSC056F09 | reverse complement strand
TATTGAGTTCTCAAACATCATCCGCACACCCGTCACATCGAATTCATCTATTCTCTGCTCTGAGCGGCTGGCGTTCATACTCTAGCTAACAAGTTTATCCCTTGTCAACTAGGAGTTAATCTCCGTGTCACCAGCGTCTCGCGGCGACTTCGATAAATATACGCACAGCCCCAAGCTTCAACAAATCGCCTGGTTAACAGCACTTTCCTTAACCTCCGGCGGCCGGTGCAGATACTCTGTCCCAGAAACGACGAATCCCGCCGCACAAGGCGACGGGATTCGCATGCAGTCATCTAGCGAAGTCGAGAGCTCTAATTAGTTCAGCTTGGCACCGGCAAAGTTCTTCTTACCGCGACGAAGCACCAGCCACTTACCGTGAAGCAAGTCTTCGTCCGCCGGCTCCCAGTCATCGGCTTCAATACGCTGGTTATTGACGTAGGCGCCACCTTCCTTGATGGTGCGTCGAGCCGCGCCCTTGGACTCTGCCAGACCAGAAGCAACCAACAGATCAACGATGGAGCGCGGTTCACCGGCAGCCACCTCGGCCACGGTGGTTTCAGAAAGCGCACCCGCCAGCGTCTGCTCATCAAGGTCAGCAAGCTCTGCTTTACCGAACAGCGCTTGAGCAGCAAGTTCGACAGCCTTGGTGGCTTCCGCGCCGTGGACCAGCGTGGTCATCTCCTGGGCGAGACGGCGTTGTGCCTCGCGACGGAAAGGTTCATTAGCAACCTTCTCCTCGTATTCAGCGATCTCTTCCTTCGACAGGAAGCTAAACCACCGGAGGTAGTCAATAACCACGGAGTCACCGGCATTGAGGAAGTACTGGTACCACGAGTAAGGCGACGTCTTTTCCGGATCGAGCCAGAGCTTTCCGCCGCCGGTAGACTTGCCAAACTTTTGCCCCTGGGCATCCGTCACCAACGGGACGGTGAGTCCGTGAACCTTGACGCCCTTAACGCGGCGATTGAGGTCGACGCCAGACACGATGTTGCCCCACTGATCGCCACCGCCAATCTGCAGGACGCAGTCGTACTCCTCGTTGAGGTGAACGTAGTCATTGGACTGGAGGAGCATGTAGGAGAACTCGGTGTAGGAAATACCGTCGGACTCCAAGCGGCGCTTGACGGTATCACGGTCCAACATGGTATTCAGCGAGAAATTCTTGCCGACATCACGCAGGAAATCAATGACGGTCATCTGCGAGGTCCAGTCAGCATTGTTGACCATGGTGGCTGCGTTCTCGCCCTCAAAGTCAATAAACTGGCGCAGCTGCTTCTTGATAGCCACCATGTTCTCGTTGATGGTCTCCTGCGACAGCATGGTGCGCTCCCCTACGTCGCGTGGGTCACCGATTTGGCCCGTCGCGCCACCGGCCAAAGCAATCGGGTGGTGGCCAGCTTTTTGGAAGCGGCGCAGCATAATCATCGGAACGAGGTGACCAGCATGGAGGGAGTCACCGGTTGGATCAAAACCGCAGTACAAGGTAATGGGCTCTTCGCAAGCCTCGCGCAGTGCGTCAAGGTCGGTGGACTGGTTAATGAGGCCGCGCCACTGCAGCTCATCGATGATGTTCATGAATGCTCCTTGGAAAGTCGATTCGGTGCTGTGAGAATTAGTTCTGGGGTGGCCACGGTACTGCGTGGTCTACCAGCATGACGGGAATGTCGTTCTCAATGGGATAGGCCACGCCGAGGCGTTCGTTGACCAAAACCTGTTCTTCGGCCAGATAGTTCAGCGGACCTTTATCCTGCGGACATACCAAGATGTCGAGCAGCTTCGAATCGAGACTCATAACCGCTAACCCTACACCTCCTTGGATTCGATGGATGGAAGGGTCCCGCCGTATTCGAGTTTGAGAGCCATGGAATGGTTGCGCAGGTTGCGTACTGAGTTTTGGGCAATGGCGTCTCGAATCTCGCCCATCTCTCGGCCTAGGATCCCCAGCGATTCGCTCATTTCCTCGACAGCCACTGGATTCTTCAAGTCCGTGACGTCGAGGTAAGAATTCACCAGCTCCTTAGAGTGTTCTTCAATCATGTCCCGCACGAGGGCTTGCTGGTGTGGGGCATCGTCGAGGCGGTGCCAATTGTCTAGGACCCACACGGCCGAGTCATCGAACGAGTCCCACGCTTTCTTAACAGGTCCGGGCACTTTGGACTGCTTCAGGTTGTATCGGACGCCCTCCAATGAGCTAATCAGTTGACCTGCACCCGAGGTGGGGGCCTCAATAGCTTTCTCCTGCTTTGGCGGCGTCACGAATCCCGCAGCCGCACCTGTGCAGACCGCGACCAGTGGCCACAAGAAACCTAAACCGCCACCAGTCAACACGTGAAGGACGATAACGAGCGCCGTTACCGCAACGCCGACGACGATCTTCCGCGAGTTCAGTGTGTTCATAAGGTGTAGGTCCTCCTGGGGATAGGTGGAGATTTTTACTGGTAAGCGCGGATTTCCTCGAAGGCCGCGGCGAGGTCACCGTTGAGCGCATCGAATGTCTTGCCGCCCGTGAGCTGAGCAAGCTCCTCCATCTCTTGAATGTTGGCTTCACCATACAAGATGACAAAGACCGGGATCTCCTTTTTCTCTGGGGGAAGCTGCTCATAGGCCTCCTTAAATTGTGCAAAAGTACGCCCACGCGTCACTTCGCCATCAGTCATGAGCACCACGGTCCCAATCTCGCCGCTGCTGGTGTCTACCTCGTTGAAGGCATTGAGCACAGCCTCGAACGTCGCCGTATCGCCATCCGCCACGAGTCGATCTACGCGATCAGCAAGCTCTTTTGTGGTTGCCGGGTTCTGCAAATCGACTCGCGCGCGAGTCGGCTGCTGCGGCTCAGAAGAATATGGGATGAGCTTGATCTGCTCACGGTTACGGAAGGCTACCTGGCCTTCGCCGTCTGGAGAGCCGTCAGCTGAGCCGTCGATCAGCGGGCGCAGACTATTCTTGAGCAAATCAATGCGCTCGCCCTCCATGGAGCCCGAGGTATCCAAGACCAGCGCCGTGTTGCCAGGGTTACGCAGCTCGTGAGCAAAGGCATCCTCCAGTGCGCTTACGGTTTGTTCATTGGCCGGGTACGGCAGCTCGAAGATGGTCCCGGGCATGTCAGAATCGTCCACACGCAGGTGGTAGCTCCTCAGCTTCTCTGGGTGTTCAGCAAACCATTCGGCAAGTGCCTGCACCTTACCTTCAGCCTCCTGGTCCGGGGAGCTGGCGAGAGCCGACAAAGGGTAGTCCGCCGAAATCACGCCGTCGGAGGGGATGACCACCTCAAGATCGACGCCCTCATCCTTGAGCTGGTACAGCACTGATTCATAGTTAAGGATGGCGTCGGCCTGCTCCGGATGCTCGCGGAACCTATCAGCCAGCCAACCCGACGATCCCGACGTTAAAGTCTGGTTACTGAAGAGTTTCTGGACCTTGCCCGTGGCCTGGCGGATATCCTTCTCCGTAAGCGCGCGCCCGGTGTCCGCGAAAGCAGTGGTCGCAGCCGATAGCGCGGAGAAGCCCGAGTTTGAGGTCGAAGGATCGGTCATACCGAAGGTAATCCCCGAGTCAGCAATCTCCTGCCACGTTGGTTGCTTCGTGGTCCAGCCCTTTTCCTTAGCCACGGAAGGCTGCACACCGAGTACTACGGGGGATCGCGCCACACTGTGTTCTTTGCGCAGCTTCTCATCGGCACCAATGATGCGCGCATAACGATTGGTGGCAAACCACGTGGCATCATAGGATCCGTCGAAACCGCCTTGTTTCAGGCTGCGGGAATTCGCCAGCGTCCCATCCTCGGTGGTCATGGTGATATCGAAGCCGAGGTCCTGGGAGGCGTCGTCAAGCACCGGCGCCAGAGGCTTAAGCTCCGTGGCCGCCACAATGTTGAGGCCACCGCTGAAGGACGAGCCGGAACCCGGCATATCCACATCATCGAACAAGTCACCTGCCGAACAAGCCGTCAGCGCCATGGCGCTCAGCATGACGAGCAGGACTTTTAAAGACCGAAACATTCCCTTGTACCTTCCTGATGCTTTCCTTGCGGGGCCTTAGCCAACCACTCGCAAAATCTCTTCATAATCCGCCCACCGCAGTGGGGTGGTATCGCCACCATCCACCGGGATCTGGTAGTTATCTGAAGGCTCAATTTTGGCAATGAAGTCCGAATTCTGCGAGCCCAAACCTAAGCTCTCCGCGACCGCTGGGATTGCGTCATTCATTGCTGTGACGAACAATGCGCCCTCCTCAGTGAGTGGAAGAACGATGCTGCTTAGTTTCGTCGCCGGTTTCAACGCCAACAGCGTATAGCCGGATAGGTCCTTGCCCGCACGTTCTAGGTACACGTACTGCTCCGCGGTGGTCAATACCATAGGCATTTCGCCCTTATCCACACGGAGGAAAGCATCGAGGATGCCCTGATCAGTGGTTTCGCCATACCCCTGATCAGCAACGAGGCGGCGCATGATGTCATCCGCCTGCGCGTTGATCTTCTCCTTGTTATCGCTGCCCAGGTCCTTTTCCGCATAGTTCGCGGCCGCGGTGTGTACGACCCGGGCATAGCGCAGTGCGGCAAAGGACTGGTCCACCTGTGGCACGGCCACATCCACCACGCGCGGCGAGCTGAAGGACGGACTGATGTCCCGCCAGCGAGTGTCTTTCTGGGACATCTCCACCAGCGTCTCCATGTCCAAAGCCGCCTGGTTGTCGTATCCCGCAACCAAGCCGTGGTCCCTCATGTCCTCGACAAGCTCGCTATGTACCAGCACCAACAGCGGCTTACCAAAAAACATCGGGGATAGGTCATCCCTTCCGGCTAGTTCCGGATGGGCATCGCGCACATCGGAGGTCCATGTAGCGCCGTTAGGATCCGCGAGCACAAAGTCATAATCTTTGTCCAAGCTACTGCTTCCTTCAACGAAGTTCCGTGCCGGCAGGATATCGAGCTCGAGTTCGATATTGTGCTTTTCCATCGCCTTCGTTGTGGCCGGGTCCTTAAAAACAGCCTCCAGCTCCGGGCTAATGGCGCCCTTAACGTGGTGCGTAGTTGTGGAAAAGCCAAAGCTCGGAAGGGAACTACCTCCGCGACCTATCACGACGGATACCACAGCGAGCGCAAGGAAAACCGCGGCGATCACGAAGGACTTGGTGCGCTTCTTCGATGATGAGCTGCTCATGTTCTAAATCATAAAGTGATTTTCTTCTCACCGCTGGATTCGCGGCGGGGTAAGGGGAGAAACAGGCTCCCCCCTTTCCGTGCGCTCTGGTTAAAGAAGAGAAGGTACGTTCGCGACCAACGAGAAAAGGTCCTTCGGGTCGTCGGGGTTCGCGATGATGTCGATTTCGGATTCCAAATCTGTACCCTTGACGGAATCACGCAGGTAGCGCAGTGCAGAAAAATCATTGATGGCAAATCCGACATCATCGAAGAGCGTAATCTGCTCATCATTATCGCGCCCGGTGGCCTGGCCGGTGAGTACCTGATAGAACTCGACAACCGGGAAGTCCTCCGGCTTCTGCTGAATCTCTCCTTCGATGCGTGTCTGCTCTGGGAATTCAACAAAGACCTTGGATTTATCCAGGATGGAGCTTTCGAGCTCGGTCTTGCCCGGGCAATCACCACCGACGGCATTGAGGTGCACGCCCGGTGCAACGTGGCGCTCGGCCAGAATCTGGTTTTGAGCCTTGTCCGCAGTGCAGGTGGTAATGATATCCGCGCCCACAACGACCTCGTCAACGCTCGAAACGGCCGTAATGTTGAAGCCCAGCGGTTCCAGATTGCGTCGGAATTTCTCTACGGCCTCAGGGTCAATATCGTAGATGGCAATGTCATCGATTCCCATCACTCCGCGGAAGGCAAGGGCCTGGAACTCGGACTGGGAGCCGGCACCCACCATGGCCATGCGCTTAGAATCCTTGCGGGCTAGGTACTTGGCCACCATGGCGGAGGTCGCGGCCGTGCGTAGTGCAGTAAGAAGCGTCATTTCAGCTTCGAAGGTGGGGTATCCATTGTCGACGTCTGCCAACACGCCGAAGGCAGTAACCGTTTGAAAGCCGCGGGCGGGGTTGGACGGGTGACCGTTAACGTATTTGAAGGAGTACTCCTTGCCATTGGAGGTCGGCATGAGCTCGATAACACCAAAGGGGGTGTGGGAGGCAACGCGCGCAACCTTGTCGAAGCGCTCCCATTCGCGGTAGTCGGCTTCAAGGTAGTCCACCATCCCGGTGATGATGTTCTCGACGCCTTCGCGCTGAATCCAGCGCGCCATATTCTCTACATCAACAAACTTAACTACAGGCTTCATCAAAGTCTCCATTCTTAGTTCTTGTCTTGGTTCTTGCTGTTCTGTGCGTTTCGGTTCCTGGGGTGAAGGTCCGTTTGCGGTGCGGCCGGGAAGCGCGAGGTCGGCAGGTGCTTGGCCTTCCTCTCCGCCGCAATCGCGTAGATCCGCTCACGCCAGGCAAACCACATTGCCGCAAACACTGGGATGAGAAGTAGCGTTGAGGCCAAAGCGAAGGTTCCGATGGGGTAATCGAAAGCCATGAGGATGATGACCACGCCGATGAAAGCGAGAACGGACCAGTCACCAGCTTGGCCGAATGGCGAGCGGTAGTTCGGGCGGGTATAGCGCCCCTTCTTGGCCAGCTGCACGAACTTGATGTGTGACAAGGCCACTGCAGCCCACGACGCCAGTGTGCCCAGCGCCGCCAAGTTCAGCACGATTTCGAAGGCCATTTCAGGCACAACATAGTTGAGGAACACACCGGCAAGGCCGACGAAGGCGGCCATCACGATGCCACCATAGGGCACACCGGACTTGGACATACGCGCGCCGAACTTCGGCCCGGAGCCGGCAGTAGACATGTTGTACATGATGCGGCCCGTCGAATACAGTCCAGCGTTCAGCGAGGAAATTGCCGCGGTGATGACAACCAGCTGGAAGATCGGTGCGGCATAACCAACGCCGAGGGATTCGAAGAAGGTCACGAACGGCGATACTTCCGCAACGTAGCTGGTGTACGGCAGCACCAGGGTCAGCAGCAGCACACTACCGAAGTAGAAGACCACGATGCGGAACAGGACGCTGTTGACCGCGCGTGGGATGTGCTTCTCCACGTCCTTGGTCTCACCGGAGGTGGTGCCCACCAGCTCGATACCGGCGTAAGCGAAGACCACACCCTGGATGACGATGACTGCGGGAAGCAGGCCATTGGGCAGCCAGCCACCGGCATCGGATATCAGGCTAAAGCCCGTCGGGTCACCATTCGGGTGACCCATAATCACCACGCCGATAGCCACGACCATGAAAATCAACAGCGCGATGATCTTGATCATGGAGAACCAATACTCCAGTTCACCGAAGATCTTCACCGACAACATGTTGAACAACAGGATGCTGCACACCACGCCGAGAGCGAGCAACCACTGCGGGACAGCGTCGAGCCAGGAAGTGTACTGGCCAAACCACTTGATGTAGATGGCCACGGCTGTGCCGTCGGCCACCAAGGTCGCAGCCCAGTTGCCCCAGTAGAGCCATCCGGTAACGAAGGCAGTCTTCTCGCCGTAAAACTCACGCGCATAGGACACGAAAGAACCCGAACTTGGGCGGTAGACAATGAGCTCTCCGAGCGAGCGCAAGATAATGTAACCGAAGAAACCGCAGACCAAATACAAAACTGCGAGAAATGGTCCAGCGGTTTGCAAACGGCTGCCGGTACCGAGCAACAAACCGGTACCGATCGCAGAGCCGATGGCAATCATCTGGAGCTGGCGATTGCCCATCCCCTTCTGAAGTCCGTGGTCTTCCGAAGCATAGACCGCTTTCTCCTTCTCGTGAGACTCCGTGTTGGGCGGGCGAAGTGTATCAGCCATTAGGAAGGTAGTCCTTTCAAAGTTGCGAACGTGCCTTTCTTCACATTCCCTAAGAAAACGTTATAACAACCTAATGAGACTTCCGTCACTTCAACACCCCCACAGTGCAACCCAGCACATCGCTGCCCAGTAGTAATAGGTTCGTTTTCTACCCCCACACACAAAAGAACCGCATGGCCTGAAAAGACCATGCGGTTACTCATTCTCTGTGCGGACTAGCGCAGGGAAGTTTTGGCCCACTCCCGCGCGGCGCCAGCGCGCTCGCGAACCTTTTCGCGCTGCTCCACCACGCGAACGCCAGCGGTGCCACCCTTGGTTGAGCGGGATGCCACTGCCCCATCAATGGTCAGCACCTCACGAACTTCCGGAAGCAGGCGCTTGTCGACGCCCGCCAGTTCCTCGTCCGTGAGATCCACCAGATCCACACCGCGAGACTCCGCGATCTGCACGCAGGCACCGGAAGCCTCATGCGCCTCACGGAACGGCACACCCTGGCGCACCATCCATTCGGCCAGGTCGGTGGCCAAAGTAAAGCCACGCGGGGCCAGCTCACGCATGCGGTCTTCATGGAAGGTCAGGGTTTCCACCAGCCCAGTCATGGCAGGCAGCAAGAGGTTCAGCTGCGCCACCGAGTCGACGATGGGCTCCTTATCCTCCTGCAGGTCACGGTTATAGGCCAAAGGCTGCGCCTTGAGCGTTGCCAACAGGCCGGTGAGGTTACCGATGAGTCGGCCGGTCTTACCGCGGGTCAGCTCCGGAACGTCCGGGTTCTTCTTCTGCGGCATGATCGAGGAACCAGTCGACCAGGCATCATCCAGGGTGACGTAGCCGTACTCCGGGGTGCACCAGTAGATGATCTCTTCCGACAGCCGGGACATGTCCACCGCGATCTGGGTGAGCACGAAGGCCGTCTCGGAGGCAAAGTCACGCGCCGCCGTACCATCCAGCGAGTTCTCCGCGGAAGAATCGAAGCCCAGCTCCTCGGCAATCGCCTCCGGATCCAGGTGCAGCGAGGAGCCCGCGAGCGCACCAGAACCATAAGGGGACACCGCCAAGCGCTTATCCAGATCTTGCAGGCGCTCGATATCGCGCAGCAGCGGCTGGGCATGAGCGAGCAGCTCGTGTGCCAGCAGCACCGGCTGCGCCGCCTGGGAGTGGGTCTTGCCCGGCATAATGGCATCCGGGTGGGCCTCGGCCTGGCTAGCCAGAGCCTCCACCAAATCCGTGACCTGAAGTGCGATATCGCGAATGGCATCGCGAATCCACATCCGGAACAGCGTTGCCACCTGGTCATTGCGGGAGCGCCCAGCGCGCAGGCGGCCGCCGACCTCAGGTCCTACGATGTCGATAAGCCCTCGCTCCATCGCACCGTGGACGTCTTCATCCGTCGGCAGCGGGGTGAATTCACCAGAAGCGACCTTCTCCCCCAGTTCACTCAGGCCGTTAAGCATGGTGTCCAAGTCAGCGTCAGATAGCAATCCGGCCTTGTGCAGGACCTTGGCGTGAGCCTTGGAGGCCAGCACGTCATAGGGGGCGAGGACCCAGTCGAAGTGGGTGGATACGGACAGGGCAAACATCGCCTCGGAGGGGCCGCCCGAAAAGCGGCCACCCCACAGCGCACCCTCGTTAGTCTTATGCATCGATTCCTTACCTTGACCTTGGCTGTGCTGGTTTACTTACCGGTGGGGAAACCGCCGTCGCGGTCACGCTGGTTCGAGATCTGCGTCGACAGACCGTGCAGCTGGACAAAGCCCTTGGCCGCGGTTTGATCGAAGGTATCGCCGGTGTCGTAGGTAGCCAGGTCGAAGGAGTACAGCGACTGGCCAGAGCGACGGCCATTGACGGTGGCGGTGCCAGCATGCAGAACCATGCGGATATCGCCGGTGACGTTCTCCTGGGTGGACTCGGTGAAAGCATCCAGGGAGCGCTTCAGCGGCGAGAACCAGAGGCCATCGTAGACCTCCTCGGACCAGCGAGCGTCCGTGAGGCGCTTGTAACGGGCCAGCTCGCGTTCCACGGTGACGTCTTCCAGCGCCTCGTGAGCCTTGATGAGCACCATGGCACCAGGGGCCTCGTAGACCTCGCGAGACTTGATGCCTACCAAGCGGTCCTCCACCATGTCGAGGCGGCCAATGCCCTGGGCACCAGCGCGGCGGTTAAGCTCCTCGATAGCCTGGAGGACGGTCACCGGCTTGCCGTCAATAGCAGTGGGAACACCCTTGTCAAAAGTGATGGTCACCTCGTCCGGGGCATTGCCCAGGTCCGGCTGCTCGGTGTAGGCGTACAGGTCCTTTGTCGGCGGGTTCCACAGGTCCTCTAGGAAGCCGGTCTCTACCGCGCGGCCCCAGACGTTCTGGTCAATGGAGAACGGGGATGCTGCGGACTGCTCAATCGGCAGGTTAATTTCCTCAGCGAAGGCAATGGCCTTATCGCGGGTCCAGGCGTAGTCACGCGCCGGGGCGATGATCTCCAGAGCCGGATCCAACGCGCGGAAAGAGACCTCAAAGCGCACCTGATCGTTACCCTTGCCGGTGCAACCGTGGGAGACGTGGGTGCCGCCGTGTGTCTGAGCAGCCTCAACGAGGTGCTTGACAATGAGCGGGCGGGAGATGGCCGATACCAGCGGGTACTGCTTCATGTACATGCCGTTTGCCTTGATGGTGGGCAGACAGTACTCCTCTGCGAACTCATCCTTGGCATCAACGACGATGGACTCGACCGCACCGCAGTCGAGGGCGCGCTGGCGCACGGACTCCATGTCCTCGCCACCCTGGCCGAGGTCAAGAGAGACGGCGATGACTTCGCCGCCGGTCATCTTGGCCAGGTAAGGAATGGCGACAGAGGTATCGAGACCGCCAGAGTAGGCAAGCACAACGCGTGCAGTCATAGTAATTTGCTCCTTTAAGACAAACAGGTGCTAAAAAATCGAACTTATTTATATTATACAGACTTACGTATAAATGTTAAATGCTGCGGTTGGTGAGTTTCTCACCAAGCTCGCGGCCGGTCAACCCTTCGCGCGCGAGGACGAAGATCGTGTCATCGCCCGCGATACAGCCGACCACGTCTGGAAGTCCCACGCGGTCGATGAAGGAGGCCAAGTACTGCGCAGCGCCCGCCGGGGTGCGCAGCATGGCGATGTTGCCAGAGAAGTCATGGGACACCACCAGTTCATCAAGCATGCGCCGGAGCTTCTCTCGCGGGCCGTTGAGCTGATCTTCGAATTGCTCCAACTCACCGCCCACCACGTAGAAGGACCGCCCGCCATCGCGCTTGACCTTCTTGGCTCCCAGCTCATCGAGATCACGCGACAACGTAGCCTGCGTGATATCAATCCCCTCATCGAGCAGGAGCTCTGAGAGCTGAACTTGGCTGGTGACCCGGGTGCGATCCAAGATCTCCAAGATCTTGGCTTGGCGGGCGTTGCGTGTAGTTGGGGTCGTAGTCATTCGTTTAGTTCTCCTTTTGAGCCGCAAGGAGCCAGACCAGCAGCGCCTTCTGCGCATGGAGGCGGTTTTCTGCCTCGTCGAAAACGCGCGACTGGGGCCCATCAATTACCTCAGCAGTTACTTCGTTGCCGCGGTAGGCCGGCAAACAGTGCAGGAAGATTGCCTCGTCCTTAGCGCGGGACATCACATCCGCGGTCACCTGATAGGGCAAGAACGGTGTGCGGCGGTCCTTGCCGTCATCCTCCTGGCCCATGGACACCCACGTGTCTGTAATGACAACATCAGCGCCGTCCACGCCGTCAAGGGAATCGGTCACCGTCACCGTACCGCGCTTTCGGGCACGCTCAACAAACTCCGCCTGCGGCTGGAAACCCTCCGGGGCAACAATGGTCATCTCCATGCCAGCGGTAGCAAACCCCAGCATGTAGGAATTTGCCATGTTGTTGTTGCCATCCCCTAGGTAGACGGCCTTCAGTCTAGTAAGGTCCCCGAAGTTCTCACGGCAGGTCACCAAGTCCGCCAAGATCTGGCAGGGATGGAGGTCATCGGACAAGGCGTTGACAATTGGTACCGTCGCAGTCTCCGCCATGTCCAGAAGGTTTTGATGCGCATATGTGCGCCACACGATCGCCTCAACGAAACGGGAGAGCACCGCTGCGGTGTCCTGGTAGGTCTCCCCTTTGCCCATCTGCGTCGACTTAGTTTCCGTCACGATGGCGTGGCCGCCCAGGTGAGCAATTCCCGCCTCAAAGGAGAAACGCGTGCGCGTCGACGTCTTGTCAAAGAGCACCGCCACCGACTTCGGCCCCTCTAACGGGCGCTCGGAGAAGGGATCCTTCTTGAGCCTTAGAGCCAGGTCGAGAACCTCGGCTTGCTCCTGCGGCGTGAGGTCATCATCGGCCAAGAAATGGCGCACACTCATGCAACTTCCTCCAGTACCTTATGCAGGCGTTCCACCGCCTGGGTGAGTTCTTCATCGGTGATCACCAGCGGCGGGGTCAAGCGTACGACCTCGCTACTTGGGGCGTTGAGGATTAGTCCATGCTGCAAACCTGCAGCCACGACTTCCTTGGCCACCGACTTATTTAATACAACACCTAGCATAAGCCCTCGGCCCCTCACCGACTGCACCGCAGGGGATTTTCCAATCTCCTGCCGCAACCACTCGCCCTTGCGGGTGACTTCGGCGAGGAAGGGGACGTCGACAAGCTCCAGCACCGTTGACGCCGCCGCACACGAGACAGGATTGCCGCCAAACGTCGTGCCGTGGGAGCCCGGAGTGAAAAGGTCTGCGGCCTGACCACGCGCAATGGTGGCACCGATAGGCATGCCAGCACCCAGCCCCTTCGCCATGGTGATGACATCCGGGAGGATGCCTTCATGCTGGAAGGCGAAGAAGTCACCGGTACGCCCCACACCCGTTTGCACCTCATCCACGACCATGAGGATGCCGTGCTTGGTGCAGAGCTCACGCACCGCCGTCAGGAAACCTTCAGGTGCCGGGATGACACCCGTCTCCCCCTGGATGGGCTCCAAGATAATGGCGGCGGTGTCCTCCGGATCTTGCTCCACCAAAGCGGTCAGGTAGTCGATGTCGCCATAGGTATAAAACTCCACTCCGCCCGGGAAAGGTTCAAAGGCTTTGCGTTTGCTGGGCTGCCCAGTCATGGCCAAAGAACCCATTGTCCGGCCATGGAAACCATGGTGCGCCGCAAGGATGCGGCGGCGGCCGGTCAGACGAGCCAGTTTAAAGGCCGCCTCATTCGCTTCCGCGCCGGAGTTAGAGAAGAAGACGCGAGCCTCGCTATCTCCCACCTTGTCCAGGAGTTTCCCGGCGGCTTCAACCACGGGCTCGCTGGCAAAAAGATTGGACACGTGGCCTACGGTGGCCACCTGGGCGCTCACCGCTTCGACGATCGCCGGGTGGGCGTAGCCCAGCGAGTTCACCGCGATACCGGCGAGCATGTCGATGTAGTCTTTACCGTCTTCATCGGTCACCGTGGCCCCCTTACCGGACACGATGGCAACGGGTGGGGTTCCATAGGTGTTGCTGAGCACCTGACCCCAACGCTCTGTCAACTTGGTCTGCGCGGTCACTTGTTATCGTCCTTCCTGAAGACCGTTCCCTCCGGGTAGTCCTCGCGGTTATAGTCATTGGGCAGCACCATCGTGCCGATTCCTCCCATAGTCAACAGCTCCAGCAGCACGGCGTGGGCGATGCGCCCGTCGATGACGTGCGCGGCACTGACTCCGCCTTCCACGGCCATGAGGCAGGACTCCATCTTCGGGATCATTCCGGAATCCAGGCCTGGGAGGAGCGCGCTGAGCTTGTCAATCTCGATCTTCGACACCAAGGAGTCGCGGTTCGGCCAATCGGTGTACAGGCCCTCCACATTTGTGAGAATCACCAAGCGCTCGGCGCCCAACGCTCGCGCCAAGGCCCCGGCCGCGATATCTGCGTTGATGTTGTACACCTCGCCTTCATCACCGGGCGCGATAGTAGACACAACCGGGATACGCCCGGCCTCAATAATGTCCATGACGGCGGTGGGATCGACGCTGACGATCTCTCCCACCATGCCGATATCAGTCGGCTCACCATCGACCTGGACGAGCCGCTTGCGCGCCTTAAACAACCCAGCGTCCTCACCCGAGGTACCCACGGCATACGGGCCATGTGAATTAATGAGGTTGACCAAGCCACGCCCCACCTGACCAAAGAGGACCATGCGAACCACGTCCATGATCTCCGGAGTGGTCACACGGAAACCGCCCTTGAATTCGCCTTCAATTCCCAGCTTGCCCAGCATGTCGTTGATCTGCGGCCCACCGCCATGGACCACCACGGGCTTGGCGCCCACGGTGCGCAGAAAAACCATATCGGCAGCGAAGGCGGCCTTAAGGGAATCATCCACCATCGCATTGCCGCCATATTTTACGACCACAATCTTGTCGCGGTAGTGCTGCAGCCATGGCAAGGCCTCCGCGAGCACAGTGGCGCGGTCAGCATTACTTAGTCCCTGAAGCATTGTTCCTCCTCGCGCGTTCTTAAGAGCTGTACGCGGAGTTAATCTCCACGTAGTCATGAGACAGGTCGGTGGTGCGGACAAAAGCTGTGCCGGTTCCCCCGGTGCCCAAGTCCACGCGCACATCAATGTCGGCACCGGAAAGATCAACGTCGCGCGCGCCGGGCGCGCCAGTGGAACCGACGCACACTGCTTGGTCATTGAAGAACACGGAGATGTTGTCCGGATCCATCTCGGCATCCGCCATTCCGACAGCGGCGAGGACGCGGCCCCAGTTGGGGTCCGATCCGAACATGGCGCACTTGAACAGGTTGTCGCGGCCCAAAGTGCGCGCGGCGTTGAGCGCCTGCTCATCGGTAGCGGTGCCTTCCACGATGATCTTCACGCGCTTGGTCACGCCCTCGGCGTCGGCTTGAAGCTGATCCGCGATATCGGCGCACACCGCGAGAACCGCAGCATCCAACTCCTCCTGGCTAGGTTCTTTCCCGGAAGCACCGGAAGCCATGATAATGACCGTGTCATTCGTCGATGTGGAGCCGTCCACATCGAGCGTATTGAAAGTCTGAGCACTCGCTGCCTGCAGCGCCGAGTGCAAGGCTTCGGAGGAGGCAACAGCGTCGGTGGTGATGCACACCAACATGGTGGCCAGTGACGGCGCCATCATGCCTACGCCCTTGCCCATCGCACCCATGCTCCAGCCCTCGGCCTCAATGAGTGCTTCTTTAGCTACGGTATCGGTGGTCATGATGGCCTCCGCCGCGGACTTACCGTGAGCTGCATCCGCGCCAAGGTCTCCGGCAACCACTTCGACGCCAGCCAATGCCTTATCCATGGGAAGGAGCTCTCCAATAAGTCCCGTCGAGCACGCCGCGATGTTGGCGGCAGGGATACCCGTGTGCTCAGCGGTGGCTTCCACAATCGCCGCGGCATCCTTGTCTCCTTGTTCGCCGTTGCAGGCATTCGCGTTGCCGGAGTTATAAATGACGGCCTGAACAGTGCCGTCCGCAACTGCTTCGCGGGAAAGCTTTACGGGTGCGGCCACCACGCGGTTGCGCGTGAAGACCGCAGCGGCGTCGAAATTAGGACCCTGGTTAACCACGAGGGCCATGTCGGGTTTTCCGGAGGGCTTGATTCCGGCTGTCGTGGCGCCAGCCAGGAATCCTGCAGGGGCGGTAATCATGTCGAGTTTCTCCTAGTTCGTGTGGAAGTGAGTTGAGGAAGGCGGCGCGGAACGCTTGGGAAAGTAGGGGTGCCCCTTAAGGGGCAACTGCTGCCTGTGGAAGGCCCAGGGTTTCTTCCCATCCGAAAGTCAGGTTCATGCACTGGACAGCAGCGCCGGCGGTGCCCTTGCACAGGTTGTCCAGAGCCGCGGTAATCACGAGACGGCGGGCGCGCTCATCCACGTGTGCTTGGATATGGACCATGTTGCTGCCCACCACGTTTTGCGTTTCTGGCTGTTGGCCCTCAGGCAGGACGAGGCAGAATGGTTCATCAGCATAAAAGTCACGGAAGGCCTCGGCGACTGTGCGCTTGTCGACGCCCCCCTTCAACGGCGCCGTAATCGTCGCCAGAATGCCACGAGGCAGCGGCGCCAGCACCGGAGTGAAACTCACAGACACCGGTTGCTGCGTAAAAGGCTGTAGGTTTTGCAGGACCTCCGGGGTATGCCGGTGTGTCCCGCCTGGCTTATAGGCTTTGAGGTTGCCCATAGTTTCCGCACCTAGCTGTGCCACGGAGGCCTTCTTGCCTGCCCCGGACACCCCGGTGATTGCTATCACCGACAGATCTGGCTCAATCAGATCCTGCGCCACGGCCGGCAGCGCACCCAGGGTAATCGTGGTGGGAAAACAACCAGGAACGGCAACGCGGTTGCTGCCTTTAAGCTGCTCACGGTTGCCGGGAACCTCCGGAATTCCATAAGGCCAAGCACCGGCGTACTCACCACCATAAAACTCGTCCCAGTCATCCTTGCTGCGTAGGCGGAAGTCAGCCGCACAGTCAATCACCGTGACGGACTCCCCCAGCTGGCGGCCGATCTCCGCGGAGTGCCCGTGCGGCAAACCGAGGAACACGATGTCATGGCCAGCTAGAATCTCCGGCGTGGTGTCCTCGATGACGCGGTCCGCCAACTGCGGCAGGTGCGGCATGAGCTCAGATACTCGCTGACCTGCGTTGGAGTGCCCGGTGAGCGCGCCGATGCGCAACTCACCCGAGAGGTATGCTGGGTGCGACAGTAGGAGGCGGAGGATTTCGCCGCCTGCATAGCCCGTAGCTCCGGCGATCGCTACTGAGATAGTCATGCGGCCACTTTAGCAGATAATGCAGTCAGCCGTATGTTATTCAGAAAAAATGCGCCGAAGAGCTCGGCGCACAGATGAGGAAAGTAGGGTTCAGGAAGGTTTACATGACGCGGGACGAGACGTTCCCCAGTCCCTCCGCACCCGATACGGCGGTCTTTCCTGCATAGCCTAGGTAGCCATGCGGGCCGACGAAGTGGATACCGCCCTGGGCATCCGCGATGGCTACAACCTCATTGAACTGGTGAACCTGGCCGGGCTGCAGGCGCTTGAAGCTCGTGGTTGTCAGCCCCTGGTTGAAGCAGTCAGCCTTGGAGCGACCTGCGTGGTAGATAAAGCGCGGCGCCAACTGGCCTGGCGGGTTGCACTGCGGGCTAGTGGCACGTGCCCCTTCGGACAGGCACGCGACGTAGGTTCCTTCGATGTTCGAAGCTTCACAGTTGACGGTGCCATCGGCGTTGGAGAAACCTTGGGACAAGTCAGCGGAGGCGTGTGGGGCGATGGTCAATGCGCCGACAACGGCGGCGGTGGCTGTGAGACGAGAAATAAGACGCATGGTGTGAACAATCCTTTCGGTGTGGCTTGGTCTGGAAACTCAGCACCCTTGCTGCACCCTCGAGGTTATGAGGCAGAGCACACCCCTTCCAGCGCTAGGGGATCTCTCCCCACATCAGCACCTGCCCCAACGCGCGCAAACCCGGCAAAACAAAAGCCCGGCTAACCTCCCACAGGGCTAACCGGGCTTGGAGCACTAACGAAGCACTAGCGAAGCAACAGAGTCTTAGGCGCGCATCTGTGCGCCAAGGCGCTGCTTGGCCAACTCCGCAGCGGCGAGGCGGTGCTCGTTGGCCTCTTCATCAGTCAGAGTGCGGTCACCAGCACGGAAGAGAAGCTGGAAGGCTAGGGACTTCTTTCCTTCGCCGAGCTGCTCGCCACGGAAGACATCGAAAAGCTCCACGGACTCGAGGAGATCACCAGCACCCTCCTCGACCACACGGCGAACCATCTCCGCCGGGGTTTCCTCGTCCACCACCAAAGCGATGTCCTGGTGCAAAGCCGGGAAGGAAGACAGCACGGGTGCGGGGAACTTCTCATCCAGCGGCAGGGCTGACACATCGAGCTCCATCGCACACGTGCGTGCTGGCAGCTCCAAGGCCTCAAGGACCTGCGGGTGCAGCTCACCCGCATAGCCGACGACCGTCTCCTCATCGCTTGCGAGAACGATTGCAGCACAGCGGCCCGGGTGCCACGGTAGCTGCTCAGCTGCCTTCACTGCGATGTCCACGCCAGCGGAACGAGCAACCTGGCGCGCAGACTCAATAGCATCCGCGTAGCTGTAGGCGCGGCCCGCTCCCCACGGCCCTTCGTGTTCAATGTTTCCTGTGGCCACCGTGGCTACGTGCAACGGCTGCAGCGGCAAAGAATCCAACAAGTCGGTGACCACGGAGTCCTCCGGGCGCGACTCCACCGACGGCATGGGAGAAGAATCAGCGCGCTTGAAGGCCACCTGCTGGAGGCCGAACAGGGCCAGATCACTGCGGCCACGGGCAACGTTGCGGGCGATAGCCTCAAGGAGATTGGGCAGCAACGTCGTGGACAGGATCGCCTTGTCTGACTCGAGCGGATTCTGCACGGCCACGGTCTGGCGGCGCGCATCCTCCTTGTCCAAGCCCCAGGTATCAAAGGTGTCGTTCGCGATGAATGGCGACGGGAGAACCTCGGCGTAGCCCGCATAGGCCAACCCATGTCCGATCGCACGGCGACGCTTCTGCGCCGGAGTTAGGCCGCGACCGCCCACCGGGGTGGGCAGGATGGTCGGAATGTCTTCCAGCCCTTCCAGGCGCAGGATCTCCTCAATGAGATCAACGTCCATTTCGATGTCCGTGCGCCAGGAGGCGGGGATGACGGAGAGCTCCTCCTCACCGGAGACCTCGCAGCCGACCTCCGTGAGGCGCTTCACCACGGTCTCCTGGGAGTAGTCCACGCCGGCGTACTCGCTGGGCTTGGCAGCGCGCAGGGAGATGGACTCGCGCTTGGCGACGTCTCCCACGAGCGTCCGCCCAGCCTCGATCGTGCCGCCAGCAATCTGCTGAAGCAGCACGCACGCCACGTCCAGCGCTACCTCAACGATGGCCGGATCTACTCCGCGCTCGAAACGGCGAGAAGCCTCCGAGGAGAGCTTGTGGCGGCGGGATGTGCGGGCCACGGTGATCGGATCCCAAATGGCCGACTCGAAGTAGACATCAGTCGTCTCGTCAGAAATTTCGGAGGTGGTGCCACCCATGACGCCCGCCAAGGATTGGATACCGTTGTCATCGCAGATGACCACGTCGCCCTCCGAAAGCTCCCGCTTGACGTGGTCGAGGGTCTCGAACTTCTCGCCCTCGTTGGCATTGCGCACAACGAGGTTGCCCTTGATCACGTCGGCGTCAAAGGCGTGCATCGGCGCGCCCAGAAGCAGCATGACGTAGTTCGTGACGTCGGTAGCCACGTTGACGGCGCGCTGACCGGAGAGCATGAGCTCGCGCTCCATCCAGAACGGGGTACGCGCTGCCGGGTCAATACCGGTCACCTTGCGCAGACCAAATCGCTGCGCCTTGGTTTCCTCCCTCAGGTCAACGTCGATAAGCGTGCCCTCCGGAGCCGGCACGACGGAGGTGTCGATGCCAGCCACGCTCGGATCCTGCGCCACGTCGGGGAAAGTGAGATCAAATGCGGAGGCAATTTCACGCGTCAGGCCACGCGCAGACAAGGCATAGCCACGATCCGGGGTGATGTTGACGTCGAAGACGGTATCGGACAGCCCAATAAGGGGGCGGGCGTCCTCACCAATCTTGTCGGCAACCTCCTCCCCTAGCACGATGATGCCGTCTGCCTTGGGGCCGAAGCCCAGCTCAGCTGCGGAGCACATCATTCCGTTGGAGATATGGTCGTAGGTCTCGCGGGCGGCAATCTTGAATCCTCCCGGCAGCTCAGCACCCGGAAGGGAGACCACGACGTAGTCGTTGAGGCGGAAGTTGCGGGCGCCGCAGATAATGCCCTGCAGCTCCCCCGTCCCATTGGCCTGGCCAACGTTGACCTGGCAATAGCGAATTGGTTTCTTGAACTGGGTGAGCTCTTCGATCTCTACAACCTGACCGATAACCAGCGGGCCCGTGGTTTCCGGAAGGGCCTCGTAGCCCTCGGTTTCAAAACCTACGCGGACAAAGCCAGAGTCCAGTTCCTCAGAGGACACGGTCCAGCCGGAATTAGCGTTGCCCAGAATTCGGGTAACCCAGTCTTGGGAAATAAGCATTTTTCTTTCTATCCTTTCTCTGGGTTCCTATGCCTGCACGCCAAATGGCAGGGTGAAGCGGACATCGCCTTCGACCATGTCGCGCATATCGGTCAGACCATTGCGGAACTGCAGGGTGCGCTCGAGGCCCATGCCGAAAGCGAAACCGGTGTATTCCTCGGGGTCAATGCCTACCGCACGCAGGACGTTGGGGTTGACCATGCCGCAGCCTCCCCACTCGATCCAGCCGGCGCCGCCCTTCTTGTTGGGGAACCAGACATCGACCTCAGCGGAGGGCTCGGTAAACGGGAAGTAGTTCACGCGCATGCGGGTGGTAGTCTCCGGGCCGAAGAGAACCTTGGCCAAGTGCTCCAAGGTGCCGCGAAGATGAGCCATGGTCAGCCCCTTGTCCACGGCAAGGCCTTCCACCTGGTGGAAGACAGGAGTGTGGGTGGCATCGAGCTCATCGGTACGGAAAACACGGCCCGGGCAGGCAATGTAGAGCGGGACATCGCGGTCGAGCATCGTGCGCACCTGCACCGGGGATGTATGGGTACGCAGCACCTGCTTGGAACCTTCCTTGCCCACGTGGAACGTGTCCTGCAAGGTGCGGGCTGGGTGGTCGGGCTTGAAGTTCAGAGCGTCGAAGTTAAAGTACTCCGCCTCTACCTCTGGTCCTTCGGCGATTTCCCATCCCATGCCCACAAAGATGTCCGCGATGCGCTCCGACAGCGCTGTGATGGGGTGCAGGGCACCGGTCTGCGCGCGGGTGGTAGGGACGGTGACATCGACCTTCTCCGCCTTCAGCTGCGCGGCGCGGGCCTCCTGCTCCAGCACTTCACGAATCTGGGCAAAGCGCTTTTCCACCTTGCCGCGGGCCATGTTCACTGCGCGTCCAGCATCCTTGCGCTGATTCTTCGGCAGCTGTCCGAGCGATTGGCGGGCCTGCGGGATATAGCCGCTATCACCAAGGTGCTCGCGACGGGCGGAGGTGAGCTCGTCGAGGCTGGTTGCAGCTTCGAAGGCGGCGATGGCCTTCTGCGCGGCGGCCTCGAGGGCCTCTTCGGTCAATTCGATCTGAGGTGTATCGGACACGTGCCTTGATTACCTTCTTCTCGCACAAAAACTAACGCGAGCTATCTTACCGTGCCGCCTGACTTCTGTGGCCACCAACCCTGGCACGTCGGCGGCGCTAGCTGCTCTGCTGCTTCGCAGACTCATAGAGGCAAATGCTGGCGGCCGTAGCAAGGTTCAGAGATTCCGCTCGGCCAAGAATCGGGATGCGCACACGCATGTCCGCCTCATCCTGCAAATCACCCAGGCCGTGCGCCTCATTGCCAAAAAGCCACGCGGTGGGCTGGGACAGGTCCGCATCGGCGAGGTCCACCTCGCCGTCGGCTGCCGTAGCCAACACTTGCAGACCAGAGGAGCGCAGCTTGCCCAGTACATCCTTGATGTTGGGGTCTCGGGCTACGGGCACATGGAAAAGCGATCCGGCCGACGCGCGCGCCACCTTACAGCCCAAGGGATCCACGGTTTCCCCGGCAAAGATGACGCCATCGGCGCCCATGGCATCCGAGGTCCTGATCAGTGTTCCCGCGTTGCCCGGCTCCGCCGTCAAGACAGGAACCGACACCAGCTTCGGCTTGCCGGCCAAAATCTTCCCGGCGGTCCACAACACTGGGCGGCACACGGCAAAGAGCCCGGTGCTCGTGGCGGTGTCAGACAGGTGCTTTGCCGCCTTATCCGTAATGGGATGCACATACACGTCCATGTAGCCGCAGGCTTGAACAATGTGTGCAAAGCGCTCGGCGGCCTTCTCCGTCACGAAAACATCCGTAGCGGCACCGGTGGACACGGCCGCGTCCACGGCGTTTTCGCCCTCAATGATGAAACGCTCCGCCTTTCGGCGGCTGGCCGCCCGGTGCAATTTGGCGGCATTAACCACGCGCGGCGTGCGTTCAGTAAAGGCAGAGGAAAAATCCAGATTCATGCATTTGACGGTACCCACCGAACCAGACATTGAAAAGTCCCGCTCCCCCAGCAAGTTTGAGTGGGTAGCGGGACGGTTGGTCTCCACGTCATCTACGCGGATACGGGTGGGCTTTATTTCTTTAGCGGAACTCCGTCGGCGTCCTTATCAAAGCCAGATAAACCACCGGCGATGAATACGAGCTCGACCCACTTCCAGATCACTAAGGCACCGATGAGGATAAAGCCAATGAGGATAAAAGAGGTAACGAATCCTACGATTGCAAGGCCCAACTGCCACATGCCGCGCTGCGTGCGACCAATATAGAAGTTATGAACCCCCAATTCGCCCAAGAAGAAGCACAGGAGCAGCGCTACCAACCATGACTTCTGCTCGCCGCCCGGGTGTGGCTGCTGGCCATAGTTTGACTGGTATGCATCCTGCTGTGCGGGCAGATTCTGGGACTGCTGCGAACCGCCATACGGAGCCGAGCTGTAACCGTACTGATCACTGGATGATCCGAAGGGGTTCGACTGCTGCGACTGTCCGCCATAAGAGCCACCGCCATAAGCATCGCCATTGGGCTGATACGCGCTATTCGGGTTGGTCATAACTATCTCTCCTTCGCACCATGTGCCCCTAGGGCAGGCCCAGAAGCCAACGGCTACCTTGATTTACACAACAACGAGCAATGTAACACAAACCACAAAGAGGAGCAGTACGCCCGCCGACCTAGCGGGTGCTACTCCCCACAACAAGAAACCCACCGGTCCTCCATAAGAGGGCGGTGGGTTCGTGACGTTTCTACGCTCGACGCTTACGCAGCCTTCGGTGCGTTAACGTCCTCCGGCAGTGCGGCCTTGGCGGCCTCGCACAGTGCGGAGAAAGCCTCGAAGTCGTTGACGGCAAGTTCAGCGAGAATCTTGCGGTCGACCTCGATCTCAGCCAGGCGCAGGCCGTGGATGAGGCGGTTGTAGGTGATGTCGTTCATACGAGCGGCAGCATTGATGCGCTGGATCCACAACTTGCGGAATTCAGACTTACGGGCGCGACGGTCGCGGTAAGCGTAAGTCATGGAGTGCAGCCACTGCTCCTTGGCCTTACGGTAGAGGCGGGAGCGCTGGCCGCGGTAGCCCTTAGCGGACTTCAGGATCGCGCGACGCTTCTTCTTGGCGTTAACTGAGCGCTTTACTCGTGCCACAGTAATACTTCCTTATCTTGATTGTGAGTGTGTGGGGATGGGAGTTTCGGCGCTGACTATGCGCGGCCGAGAAGGCGTTTGACGCGCTTGGTGTCTGCCTTGGCGACGTCCTCGGTGCCCTTCAGGCGACGGGTGCGCTTGGAAGGCTTGCCTTCCAGGAGGTGGCGGCGGTTAGCCTGCTCGCGACGCAGCTTGCCGGAGCCGGTCACCTTGATGCGCTTGGCGGTGCCCTTGTGAGTCTTCTGCTTCATGAGAATTAAATCCTTAAATCCTAAGTGGAGCGTGGTCTACTTCTTGCCTTTGCGGACGGGCCCAAGGACCATGGTCATATTGCGACCATCCTGCTTGGGGCGCGACTCCACGACGCCGACCTCTGCGACATCGTCAGCCAAACGCTCCAGCAGGCGGAAACCCAGCTCCGGACGCGATTGCTCGCGGCCACGGAACATGATGGTCACCTTGACCTTGGAGCCCTTCTCCAGGAAGCGCACCACGTTGCCCTTTTTGGTCTCGTAATCGTGATCATCAATCTTCGGACGGAGCTTCTGCTCCTTCACCACGGTTTGCTGCTGGTTCTTACGGGACTCGCGGGCCTTCTGAGCCTGTTCGTACTTAAACTTGCCGTAATCCATGATCTTGGCTACGGGCGGCTTAGCGTTCGGGGCAACCTCGACCAG
The DNA here is from genome assembly GCF_001815785.1 of Corynebacterium sp. HMSC056F09. Lineage (NCBI taxonomy): Bacteria > Bacillati > Actinomycetota > Actinomycetes > Mycobacteriales > Corynebacteriaceae > Corynebacterium > Corynebacterium sp. HMSC056F09. Next base: position 136,320 of record NZ_KV821896.1, on the reverse strand, counting down.
GTCAAGATCGGCTTCGTACGCAAGCTTGCGAGCATCGTCTGTACGGACAATGCCCACCTGTTCACCACCGGGGCCAACAAGACGGACCTCGGGTACTCGGATGCGCTCATTAATGCGAGCTTCAGCGCTGATTGTGGTTCTCCTCGATTGTGGGGGCTAGTAGTGTGCCTACCGTGACCACAAACGAATAAATCCCGGTGCCAAAGGCATCCGGGAGTTTCTTTTCAAGCACGCGCCAACGTATGGCGCCTACTCTTAACCTTTATCCTGCGGCGGAACTAGTGTCCGGCGCGGCTTCGGGTGGGAGAAACTCCGCTTGCGGCCCAAGTACCTCCTGGAGGAGGCGCTACGGGCGGTAGTGCGCACTACTTTAACACCTGATTTTTCAGGAACCAAATCGGCGTGCCGATGTCGTTCCTGCAGTCTGCGTTGCCGTGGGCGGTGCGCAGGCCTCCACCGGTTTAAGCGCGCCAGCCTCCAAGGCCTCAGTTACGACTCGGTCCACTCCAGCAGCAAGAACGTTGAGCGCAGGAATTGCTTCTTCGGCATACTCACCCGGCATGGTGACTTCAATGGCCAATCCCACCGTGGACTCTTTACTCGAGCCCGATGGGGTGGTTTCCCGCACACCAATTTGGCGGTGGGTATAACCGTCGTCGTACTCGGATAGTCCCCACCCGCCCTTGGCGCGGGTGTTCGGGAGCTTGTCCAATCCGTTGTCTTGCCACTCCACAATGTCATCCATTGCGTCATAGACCTGTTCTGCTTCCGGAATACACGGTAAGTGTGCGCCAAACTCTGCCTGGTCTTCCAGCAGCCACGTGGAGTAGCCAAAAGGTTCCTCGAACTCGCCGGTCGAACCATACTCTTCCAAGAGCGCCGTTACTGCGCTCCCAGCATCGCCCTCAGTCCATCGCACGTGGGACCACAACGCGTAGGCAGCATCATTGTCGGATTCCTTAATCGCAAGGTCGACGAGCTCCGGGCTAGCGCCGTCGCGCAGCGCGGCAATCGCGATAGGAACCTTCACCGTCGACCACGCAGGCTCTTCACCGCGTAATCCGGCGTTGACAGTCCCTTCCCTATCCGCCACCGCCACGCCGGCGCGGACATTGAACTCCTTCTCAACTTCAGAGACGACATCGCGTAATTCGGCGCGCACGTCATAGCTGGCGGGTGCTTCCACGCCTGGTGATTCTTCGGGAGCCGGCGGCGATGTGTCTTCCGCTGGGCCGGAACACCCCGTCATGGTGGCTGTCGCAGCAATGCTGATGGCTAGTGCTGCCGTGCGGGTACTTCTGTGGCCCAACATCACACCAGCTCCTTGAGGAACCCTCCCGTATAGGAGCCTTCCACCTGCGCCACGTCTTCTGGCGTGCCTTGGGCCACGACGGTGCCGCCGCCCGAGCCGCCTTCCGGGCCCATGTCCACGATCCAATCGGCGGCCTTAATGACGTCGAGGTTGTGCTCGATGATGATCACCGAGTTGCCCTTATCAACCAGGCCTTGAATGACGAGCATGAGCTTTCGGATGTCCTCGAAATGCAGTCCGGTCGTCGGCTCATCCAAGATGTAGACCGTGCGCCCATTCGTGCGCTTTTGGAGTTCGGAGGCCAGCTTCACGCGCTGCGCCTCACCACCGGAAAGCGTCGTGGCGGCCTGACCCAAGCGGACATATCCCAGGCCCACCTCCACCAAGGTGTTGAGGTAGCGGTGGATCGACGTGATGGGTTCGAAGAACTCGGCTGCCTCCGAGATCGGCATGTCGAGAACCTCGGCAATGTTCTTTCCCTTATAGAGGACCTCCAGGGTCTCGCGGTTATAACGGGCACCGTCGCAGACCTCGCACGGCACGTAAACATCGGGCAGGAAGTTCATCTCGATCTTGATGGTGCCGTCACCCTGGCACGCCTCACAGCGTCCGCCCTTGACGTTGAAGGAGAACCGGCCCGGCTTGTAGCCGCGAACCTTGGCCTCCTGGGTTTCAGCGAAGAGGTTGCGGATTTTGTCGAAGACCCCTGTGTAGGTTGCCGGATTCGAGCGCGGGGTGCGCCCGATGGGGCTCTGATCGACCTGCACCAGCTTGTCCAGGTGTTCCACGCCCTCCACGCGCTTGGCGCGACCGGGTACTTGACGGGCTCGGTTGAGTTTGTTGGCCAAGGTCTTGGCCAGGATTTGGTTGACCACGGTGGACTTACCGGAGCCGGACACACCAGTGACGCAGACGAGGACGCCCAGCGGAATCTCCACGTCAATGCCCTTGAGATTATTCTCGCGCGCGCCGACCACCTTGAGCATGCGCTCAGGGTCAATCTCACGGCGCGTATCCGGGACCGCAAGCTTCTTCTTTCCTGACAGATACTGCCCCGTCAGGGACTCCTCCACAGATTCGATGCCGGCGGGCTCGCCCTGATAGACCACCGTTCCTCCGAATTCGCCGGCGCGCGGTCCAACGTCGACAAGCCAGTCCGCCTCCCGGATGGTGTCCTCATCATGTTCCACCACAATCAAGGTGTTTCCGATATCGCGCAGGCGCTTCAACGTGGCGATGAGGCGCTGGTTATCGCGCTGGTGCAGACCAATGGAGGGCTCATCCAGCACGTAGAGGACTCCCGCCAGGCCGGAGCCAATCTGGGTGGCGAGGCGAATACGCTGTGCTTCGCCGCCAGACAACGTGGAGGCGCCGCGGTCAAGGGTGAGGTAGTTCAGGCCGACGTCGAGAAGGAAGCGCAGGCGGGCCTGGATCTCCTTGAGCACAGCACCAGCAATGATCTCCTCGCGGTGGCCCAACACGAGAGAGTCGAGGAACTCCGCCGCCTCCTCGATGGACAGTGCCGTCAAGCCAGCGATGGACTGCTCGCCATGCGCGGTAGAGGCCAAACGCACCGCCAAGATTTCCGGCTTCAGGCGGGTACCGCCACAAGCGTTACACGGCACACGGCGGGTGTACTGAAGAAGACGGTCCTTCTGCGACTCGGAATCCGCCTGATCGAGCTTGCGCTCCAAAAAGCCGATAGCTCCCTCGAACGGCGCGGACCAGTTACGCTGGCGGCCATAGCGGTTCTTGTAGCGCACACTGACTTCCACATCTGTGCCATAGATCAAGGCGTGGCGCTGCTCCTCGGTGAGCTCGGAAACCGGGGTGCGCGGATCAAAGTCCAGGGCTTTCGCCAGGCCTTCGACCAGCTTGACAAAGTACCGCGCATTGGGGCTCGACGTCCATGGTTGGATGGCCTCAACGGCCGGGGCATCCGGGTCCGGGATCAACAGATCCACATCCACCTCAAGGCGCGTGCCCAAGCCATCACACACCGGGCAGGAACCGAAAGGCGCGTTGAACGAGAACGCGCGGGGCTCGTATTCCTCAATGGTCAGCGTGTGGCCGTTAGGGCAGGCAGCCTTTTCCGAGTAGGTGTGCGTGAGCTCTTCGCGGTCTACGAAATCCAGGGTGACTAGGCCGTCTGCCAAGCGTAGCGCCGTCTCGACAGAATCCGTCAGCCGCTGCTTTTGGGAAGCTTTCACCTGCAGGCGGTCCACGACGACATCGATGTCGTGCTTGATCTGCTTCTTCAGCTTCGGCGGGTCACTGAGCTGGTAAAGCTCCCCATCTACCCGAACACGGGAGTAACCCTGGGCCGCGAGGTCAGCAAAGAGGTCAACGAACTCGCCCTTACGTCGGCGAACGACCGGTGCGAGGACCTGGAATTTCAGCTTCTCCTCGTGGCTTAAGACTTCATCAACAATCTGCTGCGGGGTTTGGCGCTCAATGACGGCGTCACACTCAGGACAGTGCGGCGTGCCCGCGCGGGAGAAGAGCAAGCGCAGGTAGTCATAGATTTCGGTGATGGTTCCCACCGTCGAGCGGGGGTTGTGGTTCGTGGACTTTTGGTCAATGGACACCGCTGGGGATAGACCGTCGATGAACTCGACGTCCGGCTTATCCATTTGGCCAAGGAACATGCGCGCATAGGAGCTCAAAGACTCCACGTAGCGCCGCTGGCCCTCGGCGAAGATGGTGTCAAAGGCGAGTGAGGACTTGCCTGAGCCCGATAGGCCGGTAAACACCACCAGGTTATCGCGCGGAATATCGATATCCACGCCCTTGAGGTTGTGCTCACGCGCACCACGTACGACCAAACGATCAGCCACTAGTTGCTGCCTTCCTACACAAATGAATGTGCGTTCAGAGAGTTCTCAATCAGAATGTACCCGTATGGTTGGACTTATGAACAACGCCCTCAAGCTTCAGAAAATTTCCGTGTCCGAGATGGACAACAATTGCTATCTGCTGTGCGCGGGTGACGAGGCGCTGCTTATCGACGCCTCCGCTGACGCCCCTGCACTGCTCTCCTTGGCCGCCGACCACGGAGTAAAGATCACCGCGGTGCTGACCACACACCGCCACTGGGATCACGTACGTGCACTCAAGGAAGTCTTGAATGAAACCGGTGCCGTTCACTATTCCTCTTTCCTGGACGCCCCTGCTTTGCCCGCGCCCGTCGACGTGGAGCTGGAGCACGGCGATACGCTGTCTTTCGCTGGCCACGACTTCCCGGTCATCATCCTGCGCGGGCACACCCCGGGCGGTGCAGCCATTGCAGCAGACATCGACGGGGTGACCAACCTTTTCGTCGGCGATTCCCTCTTCCCCGGTGGTGTGGGCAAGACCACCTCAGAGGGTGATTTCGTACGCCTCTACAAGGATGTCACACAGCGGCTCTTTGATGTCTATCCGGACGAAGCCATTGTCCGCCCCGGGCACGGTGCCCCCACCACGCTCGGCGCAGAACGCCCACACATGGACGAATGGTGGGAGCGCCGCTGGTAGCTACGTGTTAACTGCTGCCCTCACGGCAGCAGTTATTTAACGCGCGTACTATGGTGTGACGAACGTCTTTACAGATCTATCGAATGGAGCACGTCATGATTCGTAAATTTGCCCGTCCTATGCTGGCCTCCGTGTTTGTCTGGGATGGTGTGGATACGCTCCGCAACACCTCGGAGCACGTCGCGGACACCGAGTCCGTGCTTAAGCGCCTGCGCAAGGTGCTGCCCCGCGAATATGCAGGCTACATCCCCAATGACCCAGAGCTCGTTACCCGCGCGCTCGGCGGCGCGAAGACCGCTGCGGGCACGAGCCTCGCGCTGGGCAAGGCTCCGCGCACCTCGGCTGCAGTGCTCGCGCTGACGCACGTCCCTAACCTGGTCGGCAATGCTTTCTGGACCGCGGATTCCCAAAAGGACAAGGAAGCTCAGCGCAACAGCTTCATCACCAACACTGCCCTACTTGGTGCCCTGGCCATTGTTACGCAGGACACCGAAGGAAAGCCCTCCGTACGCTGGCGCGCCGCCAAGGCGTCGGAGCGTGCCAACAAGAAGATCCAGCAGGCACTGCCAGGTAAGTCCGAGCAGCAGAAGTTTGCGGAGGACTTCTCCAGCCGCGCAAACGAGATTTCTTCCGACGTCACGGCCAAGGCCAATGACTGGTTCGAGACTGCCAAGGACTACGTAGAGGATAACCGCGATGACTGGGAGTCCACCGGCCGGGACTTCATCGACTCCGCTCGCTCCTTCGTCGAGGATACCGCTGAGACTGCACGCGAGTTCTTTGAGGACAACAAGGATGACTGGCTCGACGCTGCCCGTGACAACACCGAGACCGCCCGCAAGAGCCTCGTCAAGGCAGCCGGCAAGGCACAGGACCGCGCTGACGAGGCCCTAGCCAAGGCAGACTCGCTCGACGGAAAGCGCGCCCAGAAGAAGGCTCGCAAGCGCGCCGAGAAGCTGCAGAAGGAAGCGACTAAGAAGCTGGATAAGGCTTTCAAGAAGTTCGGTGACCGCTTCTAAGCTCTCCGTCTTACGCTGCGGATAACTCCGCAACGCACCGCGATAATCACCGCGGTGGAGAGAACAACGGCTCAGCTAGTATGCTGGGCCGTTGTTCTTTTTCCTGTCCACTCTTCCCCATCTCCCTTACTTCCCGTCTGTCCACGAGAAGCCTTCATACGCACCCAAGGAGCCTTGTGTCTGAATCTTCACCCGCGACTCATACCGGGAAACCCGGCGCCCACGCGAACGAGCAGAGCGCGGAAATAGCTAGCGAGCAAGCATATGTCGATGGCCTCTTCGAGCGTCTGGACAACGAGGTTCAAGCGGCCAACGAGCGCTTGAACGAAGTGCAAGCTGCCGTCGATCCACATACCCCGGACGCCGATGCACTCGTTCGGCGAGAGACCGAGTACCACGGCCTGCAGGCTAAATTGGATCGCCTCAACGTCGCCCAACTCGGCTTAGTTTTTGGGCGCATCGACATCGATGCACCCGGTGATAACCCCACCCCGGAAGGCCTGGACCGGCGCTACATCGGCCGCATGGGACTCGACGCCAGGGAGGAGAACTACCGGACACTCCTTCTGGATTGGCGTGCGCCGATGGCGCGCCCCTTCTACCTCGCCACTACAGCGCACCCTGAAGGCGTCCATGTCCGTCGGCATATCCGGACCACTGGGCGCACGGTTATTGGAATCAGCGACGAGGTCTTGGAGGGAGAATCCTCTGCTGACAGCAGCGATGTCGCAAGCGAGTCCGCCCTCCACCACGTGATGCAGCGCGCCCGCACCGGGCACATGCCCTCCATCGTGGAGACCATTCAGCGCGAACAGGACGAAATCATCCGTGACAGCACGCGGGGCGTCATGGTGGTCGAAGGTGGCCCGGGAACCGGCAAGACCGCTGTTGCACTGCACCGCGTGGCCTACTTGCTCTACACCTACCGCGAACAATTAGCCGCTACGGGCGTGCTCATCGTCGGACCCAATTCCACCTTCCTGGAATACATTTCCCGAGTACTCCCGGAACTTGGTGAAACCGGCGTCGTGCTTTCCACCATCTCTTCCCTCTTCCCCGGCATCGAGGCTACTCACTCGGAGTCCTTGCTCGCCCGCGAGATCAAGGGCTCCGCTGCCATGGTGGAAATCCTCGGCAACGCGGTCAAGGATTATCAGCGCCTACCGGAGCAGCCGCGCACGGTGGAGATCGATCGGCTCGAGCTCACCGTCACCCCAGCTATGGTCAAAGCGGCGCGTACCCGCGCGCGGCGCTCACGCAAGCCGCACAACGACGCTCAAGCGGCATTTGCGGAACACCTCATCGAGTCTCTGGCCCAGCAGATGGCCGAACGCATCGGTTCTGACCCGCTGGGAGGTGCCAACCTGCTCTCCCGCGCGGACGTGGATCAGCTCCACGATGACCTCGCCGAAGAACCACAGGTCACAGAACTCATCGACGAGTTCTGGCCCCATCTCACGCCTACCGAGGTACTCGCCAATCTCCTGAGTAGCGCCGAACGAATCGATACGGCAGCCTACGCTTATGATGACGAAACCCGCGGTGCCCTCTACCGCGAAGACGGTACGTCATGGGCGGCCTCCGACGCCGCGCTTCTCGACGAGCTCGCGGTCCTCATCGGCATGCCCGACCCCGAAGCAGAGCGCGCCGCCGAGGAGAAAGAATGGCGCGAACAGGTCGCGGAGGCAGAAGACGCCCTCGATATTCTGAGCTCCTCTGATTCCACTGACAACGATGATGACATGTTCGAAGCCGAGATCCTCTCTGCGCACGATGTCATCGACGCCGAGCACCTCGCTCGCCGTCACGAGGTTCGGGATTCTCGCACCACCGCCCAGCGGGCCCGGGAAGACTACACGTGGGCCTACGGGCACGTCATCGTTGACGAAGCCCAAGAACTTACCCCCATGGAATGGCGCATGATTTTCCGGCGTAGCCCCTCGCGATGGATGACGCTCGTGGGCGATACGTCCCAGACTGGAGCGCCCGCCGGTGTGGATGACTGGGGCGAGACGCTCGAGCCTTTTGTTGGAGAGCGCTTCCGACTGCACGGGTTGACGGTCAACTACCGCACCCCACGCCCGGTTACGGAATTAGCCAATCGGCTGTTGGAAGAAATCAACCCTGAGGCCACGCCGAGCATCGCGGTGCGCGATGGTGTTGACGTTGTCTGGCACGACGACGCCACCGATGCGGAGCCGAGGACATTTGAGGATGAGGACGGGCGCCTGCGCGCCGTGATCACGGCTGCCAACGTCGAGGAGATCAAAGGCCTCGAGTTTGATCACGTCACGGTGGTCAACCCCGATGACATCGTGGCAGCCTCCCCACAGGGTTTGCACAACCTCTATGTTGCGCTCACGCGTGCGACGCAGTCCTTGACCATCACCGGCCGTTATGCGGAGGTTTTCGGATAGTCTGGTGCCCATGGCTCTTTCCGATATCGCCCGCAAAGTCGAATTCACTGTAAATTCCCTCTCGCTCAAGCGCTCGGCGCGCAAAGGGTGGCAACCCAGCATCACTGGCTATGCCGGTTACGGCAATGAAGAATTCGTCCGTGTTCTGGGCCGTGTCCTCATGCATGACCCGACGGCTGAAGAAACGGATACCTGGGCGCAGCGTGGCTACCGCCAGTTCTTCACCATTCAGGTCACAGACCACGAGGTCGAAGTCACGGTTGGTGGGAAGACGGTATCGGGAACCACGAACGACAACGGCTACATCGATATCCTCGTCTACAACCACGGCCTAGAGCCCGGCTGGCACGAGGTCACCATCCGTGCCAAAGGCGCGGACGCGGTGACCTCGGAAGTGCTCATCGTGGACAAGGACACCACGTTCGGCGTGGTCAGCGACATAGATGACACCATCATGGTGACGTGGCTCCCGCGCGCAATGATTGCAGCATGGAACTCGTGGGTTAAACGCACCAATACCCGCACCCCCGTCGAAGGTATGGCACGGTTCTACCGGGAAATCGCCCAACATCACCCCGATATCCCCTTCATTTACCTCTCCACCGGCGCCTGGAACACCTACGACACCTTGGTTAACTTCATGGCGGAGAAGGGCTTCCCGCGTGGTCCCCTGCTGCTGACAGACTGGGGCCCTACCCCCACCGGCCTCTTCCGCAATGGTCAGGAGCACAAGCGCGTGCAGCTCCGCAACCTCTTCATTGCTTTCCCGAAGCTCCGCTGGCTGCTCATCGGCGACGACGGTCAGCACGATCCTCTTACCTATGCAGACGCGGCGGCGGAGCACCCCAACCACGTAGCGGCCGTGGCGATCCGCAACCTCAGCCCACAGGAGCAGCTGCTCGCACACGGTTCGCTCGCGCCTTTGGTGAAGGTCAACGAGCAGACCTCCTTCGATATCCCACTCATTCAGGGGACGGATGGCAACGTTCTTGCCCGCGCTTACCGCGAGCTGCGATTGAGCGACTAAAGCTCGTTAGAAACAAAACGGCGCGCAGGCCCAGAGACTTCCTCAATGCTAAGGACTTCTCCGGAGCATGCGCGCCGTGACGACTAGCGTCCTAGCTCACAGTGTGAACAATCATAACGTCACAGTCAGACTGACGTGCGACATCCGCCGGAACCGAACCGAGGAGGCGGCCGGTCAGGGAGTTAATTCCGCGGTTACCGACGACGAGCAGGTCTGCCTTGTTGTCGTTGACGATGGACATCAGGGCCTGAACCGGGGTTCCCGGGCGCACAGCGGTCTCCACCTTCGTCACGCCGAATTTCTCTGCGTGTTCCTTGCCGGAAGCGAGGTTGGCCTGGGCCTTCTCATCACCGAGAATCGTCACGGAATCCTGGCGCAGCGTCTTGGAAGCCTGCTCCTGATTCTCGTAGTAGGCGCAACCGATGATGAGGGTGGCATCGAAGGCTGCGGCGATCTTGGCGGCACGCTCCACTGCGAGCAAGGAGGACTTGGAACCGTCGGTACCGACCACGATCTTGTTGTAATCGCTCATGATGACCTTTCTTCGCTGGCCCCAACCGTGGGGCCACCGCTTGACAAAATTTTAAAGCTTTTGCGCACCAGCTAGTCTAACAACGCTGGCGCGTTCACGTCGATCAGCGCGCACGAGGATACGCGCGCGGTGCACTGCCCTAGTCAGTGGTGTTGACCACCACGACGTCGGCGTGGGCCTTGCGCGTGAGCTCCGTCGCTACGGAGCCAAACACTCGACCGCGCACCGAGTGAATTCCCTTGTTGCCCACGACGAACATATCCACGTCGTAGTCCTTGCCCACCTCGAGGAGCGAATTCACGGGGTCACCAGACTTAGCAATGATTTCAATGCGCTTCGCACCCTCACCGTGCGCGATCTCCGCAGCATTGCTGAGGAAGCTTTCCGACATCTCCTCGCTCACCACCGGTACTCGTGCGTCCTCCGAGTTCGGGGCGCCGAGCATCGAACCAGAGTGGTTGTAGAAAGCGGACACGATAATCAGCGTCGCGTCATAGGCGCGCGCCATGGATGCGGCAGAACGGACAGCGCGCATGGAAGTCTGAGAGCCATCGGTTCCGACGGCGATGACGTTGTAGCTCAGCATGATTCTCCTTATAAGTAGCGATTAATCCTTAACAGTATGACACGGCCTTCTACGCAGAGATTGGTTTTACCCGCATATTGAGTAGGCAAATTTCAGCACTGGGCGCGCCATTAGATCCCGGCCTCCTTAAGACCGCGTTGCTCCTTTTTCAGATCAGCGATCTCATCGCGCAAACGCCCCGCCAACTCGAACTTGAGCTCTCGGGCAGCCTCTCGCATTTGGGTCGTCAGGTCGTCGATAAGCGCCTGCACCTCGTCGGCTGCCATGGAGGACACATCCGGCTTGTCGACGATGGCCGTGGGATCCGCGTCTTGCCCCTGCTCATCGGCGTTCTCATAGACCTGGTCCAAAATGTCGGCGATCTTTTTGCGCAGCGGCTGCGGGTCAATGCCGTGCTCCTTGTTATACGCAATCTGCTTCTCTCGGCGACGCTCGGTCTCCTCGATCGCCTCCTGCATCGAGTCCGTAATTTTATCCGCGTACATGATGACCTCACCGGAGACGTTTCGGGCGGCGCGGCCAATCGTCTGAATAAGCGAGGTGGTGGAGCGCAGGAAACCTTCCTTATCGGCATCCAAGATCGCAACGAGTGAAACTTCAGGAAGGTCGAGGCCCTCACGCAGCAGGTTGATGCCCACGAGGACATCGAACTCACCCAAGCGCAGCTGGCGCAACAGCTCCACGCGCTGGAGCGTGTCAATATCCGAGTGGAGGTAGCGCACCTTGATGCCGTGTTCCAGCAAGTAATCTGTGAGGTCCTCCGCCATACGTTTGGTCAAGGTCGTGACTAGGACGCGCTCCTGCTTCGCGGTACGGGCGCGAACCTCATCGATGAGATCATCAATCTGGCCCTTGGTGGGCTTGACCGTCACCTTGGGGTCTACGAGGCCGGTGGGGCGAATAACCTGTTCCACGAACTCGCCGCCGGAAGCCGTCATTTCGAAATCGCCCGGTGTGGCCGACATGTAGACGGTTTGGCCGACGCGCTCCTCAAACTCATCGAAGGTCAACGGCCGGTTGTCTACGGCAGAAGGAAGACGGAAGCCAAACTCCACGAGGTTGCGCTTGCGCGCCATATCGCCCTCAAACATGCCGCCGATCTGCGGGACGGTCACGTGAGACTCATCGATGATGGTGAGGAAGTCCTCTGGGAAATAATCCAAGAGCGTCGCCGGCGCGGAACCGGCGGGGCGGCCATCAACGTGGCGCGAGTAGTTCTCAATGCCGGAGCAAAAGCCCACCTGCTCAATCATCTCGAGGTCGTATTCGGTACGCATGCGCAGGCGCTGCGCTTCGAGCAACTTGCCGCGGTTCTCCAGCTCGGCGAGGCGCTCCGCGAGCTCCTCCTTGATGTCCTCAATGGCACGGGCCATACGCTCTGGGCCTGCTACGTAGTGGGTCGCGGGAAAAATCCGCACCTCATCGACCCGCTCCAGAACATCACCCGTGAGCGGATGGATGTAATAGAGCTCGTCCACGTCATCACCAAAGAACTCGATGCGTACCGCACGCTCTTCGTAGGCGGGGATGATATCCACGGTATCGCCCTTGGCGCGGAAGGTTCCGCGCGTAAAGCCCACGTCATTGCGCTCATACTGAATATCGACGAGCAGACGCAGGAAGCGATCGCGGTCAATTTCCTCCCCTTCCTCGAGCACGACGGAGCGGTCAAGGTAGGACTGCGGGGTGCCAAGGCCATAGATGCAGGACACTGAGGAGACGACGACGACATCACGGCGAGAGAGCAGGGCCGACGTTGCCGAGTGGCGCAGGCGCTCCACGTCCTCGTTGATAGAGGAATCCTTCTCAATGTAGGTGTCCGTCTGCGCGATATAGGCCTCCGGTTGGTAGTAGTCGTAATAGGATACGAAATACTCAACCGCGTTGTGTGGCAGGAGTTGGCGCAGCTCATTTGCCAGCTGTGCTGCCAGTGTTTTATTTGGTGCCATCACCAGTGTCGGGCGCTGCTGCTGTTCAATGAGCCACGCAGCGGTCGCTGACTTACCGGTGCCCGTGGCACCCATGAGGACGACGTCGCGCTCTCCGCGGTTGAGGCGTTCGTTGAGTTCCGCGATCGCCGCAGGTTGGTCACCGGCGGGCTGGTACTCGGACTCAACACGAAACTCGGCCGAGCGGCGCTCAACTTCGCCGACTGGGCGGTGTTCAGAGACCGGCAGGATAGGGTGTTCAGCAGCAAAAGCCATGCCGACCAGTCTAACGCGGCGCGGACGAAACCGGCTAGGACAGCGGCTTAGGGCAGCGCCGCACGCGTGGTGCGCAGCCACAGCTCGAGCTCACCGGTGGTCTCCCAGAGCGCATAGATTGCGGATTTGTCCGGCTCCATCGCCGTGTTGATCCGCTTGCGCAACCACGCCCGAGTCTGCGGTGTGCGCAGCGCCTTGACAGCGTCAGCGCTGATCCCCGGGGGCAGCTTGTCGGTCGGCGCCGTGGCCAGCGCTCCCAAGGCGATGACAATCTCGGCGTCGTCGATATCAATGGGCGAATCCACGCAGCTCTTTTTGAATGCATCGAGGTCGAAGGAACCGTCACGAATATCCGCGAGCACTTCGCACGCGGCATGATTATCAAAAGGCCCAACGTCCCAGGTTCCCATGAAGGGGGAGAATAAACCGCTTACATGAACGGGATGAGAGCAGCAGGTAAATTTTACCCGCCATATCCTTTAAAAGTTCCTGCCTTCCTTTAGAATCGGCTGGCATGAAGTTCCGTTCCCTTGCCAGCACCCTGACGATTGCCGGGCTGCTCCCCCTCGCCGTACTAACCCAGACACCCTCGGCCTTCGCCGCGCCGTGCACACCCTACTCGAAGTCTGGTAGCTTTACCTCCACTCCGAAGGCTTCCGGTCCAGCCGGTGGATCCTCTCTCGGTGGGCTCGATGCACTCTTCGGCAGCTCCTCCCGTTCGGGAAAGCCGGGAGAGTCTGCGAATGGGCAGCGCAGCAACTATAACCAGCGCCAAATCACTGACGGGCCCACCCAGATCATGCAGCTGATCACCGGTTCCGGTTCACCCAACCGCACGGATCAAAAGTTTGGCATCTCCGGGACCGATCTGGGCATCGCCTACTCTGATGACGCAGGTCATTCCTACTACGTCTTCGGTGACTCCATGGACTGCGTCGGCCAGGGCGATGGTTGGCGTTCTAACCTCCTGTTGCGCACGACGGACCACGATTATGGCGACGGCCTACGTCTCGAGGAGGCACTGACTACTGGCGGCTGGTCCGACAATGGCCGGGCAAAGGAGTTCATTCCTTCACAAAAGGTTGGGGATGCCGATACCAACGGTGAGCGCACCACGATCCCCACCGCGGGCATCGTTGTTGACGGCGTGCATTACGTTGACTACATGTCCGTGCGCTCGTGGCACGACCCGAACACAGGCTGGTCCACCAACTATGCCGCGACGGTGAAGTCCACCGATGGCGGAGTCACGTGGCGCGCGGTTCCGGAGGCCACACGCACCAACGCTAGCCACGGTGCGAACGCGCCCATCCCTGGCGGGGCCAACTATCGCGCCGGTTTTGAGAAACTACAGCAATCGGCCTACATCGAGCACGGGGACTATGTCTACCGCTTCACCACGGGCAACGGCCGCCGCGGCCCCGCTTACCTATCGCGCGCACCAAAGTCGGAATTCCCCAACGAACGTGCCTTCAGCTACTACTCTGATGGCTCCTGGGTAAAGGACCCCGCACAAGCTAGCGAAGTGCTTGACGGTAAGGTCTCAGAGCTCTCCGTCGCCTACAACCAGTACTTGGGCAAGTTCGTCACCATGTACGGGGTGGAAGGTGAAGGCATCGTCATGCGCACTGCGGATAGTCCGGAGGGACCGTGGTCGCCACGCCGCATGCTAGTCAGCGCCGAGACCACAAAGGTCGTCAGCGGCCAACCTCTCAACGACACCTACGCGCCCTTCGTGCTGCCAAACCAGGATGATCAGCACCTGTATTACACGCTAACGTCGTGGCGCGACTACAACACCATGCTTATGCGCACGGACCTCGATTTTGTGGGTGAAGACATGGAAAATAATGACCACATCGCCGTCTCAGACGTCGTAGCAACGCGATAGTTAGAAAGAGATTCTTAGCTATCGGGTGGGCCTAGGAGTGCATGCAGCTTCTCGACGACCCCCGCGACCTGCCCATCGAGCGCTTCGCGGGGGCCGTTATTATCAATGACGAAGTCGGCGGCGGCGCGGCGCACATCATCCGGGATCTGCGCGGCTATCCGGCGACGTGCATCGTCCTCATCCAGCCCGCGGTACTCGACAAGTCGGCGCACCCGCTCCTCTGCGTCGACGTCGACGACGATGGTGGCGTCCATGTCCTTGTGCAGGCCCTTATCAACTAGAAGCGGCATGTCATAAACCACGAACTCGGCACCACCTTGGCGAGCTGCCTCGAAGCGTTCCTGGGTTTCTTCCTGGATACGCGGGTGGGTAATGGAGTTGAGAACAGCGGTTTTCTCGGCGCTGGCAAAAGCGCGGGAGGCCAATCGACCGCGATCAAGGCTCCCATCGGGGAGCAGAACGTCCTGACCGAAGGCCTCCGCCAGCTCAGTGAGTGCCGGCTGGCCTGGCTCAACGATGTCACGGGCGATGCGGTCTGCATCGACCAGTACCCAGCCTTCCTGCACGAGGAGTTCCGCTACGGTGGATTTTCCGCTGCCGATTCCGCCGGTAAGTCCAATCAGTTTCATACCGGCTTAGGATACGCGAAAGGCCGTCTCTCCCCCAGCGGGGAAAGACGGCCTTTCCTAAGAAGCAATGTCCTTAGTTGCCAGCGAGCTTGTCGCGAAGAGCAGCGAGCTGCTCGTCGGATGCGAGGGAGCCGCCAACCTCTGCCTGAGAATCGGATGCCGGAGCTGCATCCTGGGACTCAGAAGAGTAGTTGGAGTTGGCAGCGGACTCGGCGGCCTCAGCAGCTGCAGCACGGTTGCGCTCGATCTGAGCGGTGTGCAGGTTGAAGCGACGCTCGGACTCGGCGTAGCGAGCCTCCCAAGCCTGACGCTGCTCGTCGTAGCCCTCGAGCCACTCGTTGGTCTCCGGGTCGAAGCCCTCCGGGAACACGTAGTTGCCCTGCTCGTCGTAGGAGTCAGCCATGCCGTACTTGGACGGATCGAACTCGTCGGTGTAGTCCTCATCTGCCTGCTTAACGGACAGGGAGATGCGGCGACGCTCGAGATCGATGTCGATGACCTTGACCATGACTTCCTGGCCAACGTTGACAACCTGGTCCGGAACCTCCACGTGGCGCTGAGCCAGCTCGGAGATGTGGACGAGGCCCTCGATGCCCTCCTCGACGCGAACGAAGGCGCCGAACGGAACGAGCTTGGTGACCTTGCCCGGGACGATCTGGCCCACAGCGTGGGTGCGGGCGAAGACGCGCCACGGATCCTCCTGGGTTGCCTTCAGGGACAGGGACACGCGCTCGCGGTCCAGGTCGACGTCGAGAACCTCGACGGTAACCTCGTCGCCCACGGTGACAACCTCGGACGGGTGGTCGATGTGCTTCCAGGACAGCTCGGAAACGTGAACCAGGCCGTCGACACCGCCGAGATCGACGAAGGCGCCGAAGTTGACGATGGAGGAGACAACGCCCTTGCGGACCTGGCCCTTCTGCAGCTGGTGCAGGAACTCGGAGCGGACCTCGGACTGGGTCTGCTCGAGGTATGCGCGGCGAGACAGGACAACGTTGTTGCGCTGCTTGTCCAGCTCGATGATCTTGGCCTCGAGCTCCTGGCCGATGTACGGCTCCAGGTCGCGAACGCGGCGCATCTCAACGAGGGAAGCCGGGAGGAAGCCACGGAGGCCGATGTCCAGGATGAGACCACCCTTGACAACCTCGATGACGGTACCGGTAACCGGCTCTTCCTTGGCGTGCAGCTCTTCGACGGCGCCCCAAGCGCGCTCGTACTGTGCGCGCTTCTTGGACAGGATCAGACGGCCTTCCTTGTCCTCCTTGGTGAGAACAAGAGCGTCGATCTCGTCGCCGACCTCGACAACCTCATCCGGGTTGACGTCGTGCTTGATGGAGAGCTCGCGGGACGGGATGACGCCTTCGGTCTTGTAACCGATGTCGAGCAGGACCTCGTCGTGGTCAACCTTGACCACGGTGCCCTCGACGATGTCACCATCGTTGAAGTACTTGATGGTGGCGTCGACAGCTGCGAGGAAGTCCTCTGCGGTTCCGATGTCGTTGATCGCAACCTGAGGGGTGTTAGAAGTTGGCATGTAGTTATGCTCCGAATAAACGTAGGAGATCGTAATTGGACAGTTACGCATCTCTTGAAAAGCGTCATTAAGCAGCGCACATACGCAAGACTTAAGATGGATTTCAATCCCGACTCGCAGCCGTGCCAAGCTCTCCTACAGTAGCCCAGCGCGTCCCGAGTCATAGACACGCCCGTACAACCCTACATCCTCGCAGCTAAAACGGCAAATACGACACGAAAAAGAAATTGGGGGAGGAACAATGTCTTCAGCATCGTTTTCTGCATCCGCAGCCAATCGTGATTTTTGGGATGATGACGCCGACTCCTACCACGCGGAACACCCCGAGTATCTATCCTCTTTCTTTTGGTGCCCGGAGATGCTGCATGAGGCTGACGCGCAGCTGCTTGGCGACGTCTCCTCCGCTACCGTCCTCGAGCTCGGCTGCGGCTCCGCGCCGTGCACGCGGTGGCTGCAAGGACGCGCGCGCTTTGCGACGGGCTTCGATCTCTCGTCTGGAATGCTCTCCCATGCCGAGACTGGTCTACCACTCGTTCAAGCAGATGCCCTCGCACTTCCCTATCGCGATGAAGTCTTTGACATCGCTTTTTCTGCCTTCGGGGCCCTTCCCTTCGTAGCCGACCTAGACCTAGCTCTGCGCGAGGTCCACCGGGTCCTGCGCCCACGTGGCCGCTTCGTCTTTTCTGTGCCACACCCGATGCGCTGGGTCTTCCCCGACGATCCCCAGGTCCTCACCGCAGCGCTGTCCTATTTCGAGCGCGCCTACCTCGAGCAGGATGCCAACGGCGAGCTCACCTATGCTGAGTTTCACCGCACGATGGGCGATTGGGTGCGAGCGCTCCAGGTGCGCGGTTCATTTGAAATTCACAACCTCATCGAGCCCGAGTGGCCAGAGGGCCTCGACATCACTTGGGGCCAGTGGTCTCCTGAAAGGGGAGCCATTTTCCCCGGTACCGCCATCTTCGTCTGCGACGCGCGCTAAGCCGGATACCGCCCACCCTGTTGCCGAGTCTGCCGGTCGCAGCGAACTAAGCTGGCAGTCATGCTTCAAGAACGCCTCGGGATCTTTCTGCGCCGCACGGTGGCGTGGTGGATCGACGCCTTCCTTGCCGCCGCCGTGATCGTGGTGCTCAAGTGGCTCATCAACCTCAGCACCGATGGCGCCCTCACAGGCAGGGCGGGCGCCATATATGACATCGTCGCCCTCGCCCTCGTCTTCTACGTCTACCGTGTGTGGGCGGAGGCGACAAAGCAGACCTCCCTGGGCAAGTGGTCGCTGAAGCTGGAGGTCATCGCCGAGCGTCCCGGCATCGCCAGCGCTGCAATTCGCAACAGCTGGCTACTCCTCACCCTTGTTGCACTGACAGGACTCCCCTATGTTGAGGCAACCATTTTGGCCATCCTCGGATTGAGCGTCCTACTGCTGGGACAAACTCCCTTCGATCTCCTCGCCGGGTGCTTGGTGGAGCGCCGCACGCCCACCGAGGACGAGCGCGCGGTGGGCTTGACTTAAATCCCTAAAGCGCTCCCTAGTGCGCTGCGGCATCCCAGTTCTTGCCCACGCCCACGGAGACTTCGAGGGGCACGGTCAACTCGATAGCCTTGTCCATCTCGTGTTCGAGGATGCGCTGGACTTCCTCGGTTTCACCTGTCGCCACCTCCACGACGAGTTCGTCGTGAACTTGGAGGAGCACGCGCGAAGCCATGCCTTCCAAAGCCTTGTCCACGCGGATCATGGCGACCTTGATGATGTCTGCCGCTGTGCCCTGGATGGGCGCATTGAGGGCCGCACGCTCGGCGTTTTCGCGCGCCACACGGTTATCGGAGTTGAGCTCCGGTAGATAGCGGCGGCGCCCGAAGACCGTGGAGGTGTAGCCATCCTTGCGGGCCTGCACGACAACCTCATCGAGATAGCGCTTCACGCCACCGAAGCGTTCGAAATAGCTCTCCATGATCTCCTTGGCTTCACGTGCCGGGATACCTAGCTGCTGCGACAGACCATAAGCGGAAAGACCATACACAAGGCCATAGGACATGGCTTTGACGCGGCGGCGCAGCTCCGGCGTGACCTCATCCACCGGAACGTCAAAGACCTTGGAGCCGACGTAGTTGTGCAGATCCTCGCCCTCACGGTAGGCCTCGATAAGGCCCGGATCAGCAGACAGGTGCGCCATAACGCGCATCTCGATCTGCGAGTAGTCCGCCGTAATCAGGGTTTCATAGCCTTCCCCCACCACAAAGGCCGAGCGAATCTGGCGCCCCGCCTCCGTGCGCACCGGAATGTTTTGCAGGTTCGGCTCCGTGGAGGACAACCGGCCCGTTGAGGTCACAGTCTGGTTGAACGTGGTGTGGATGCGGCCATCCGGCTGGATGGTCTTGATGAGCCCCTCCAGCGTCGTTTTCATCTTCTGATACTCGCGGTGCGCCAGCAGGTGGTCCAAGAAGGGGTGCGGGTGGGTAGCAGCGAGCTGCTCGATTTCCTTGGCCGCGGTGGAATAGCCGGTCTTGGTCTTCTTCGTCTTTGGCATATCGAAGGTCTCAAAAAGCACTGCCTGCAGCTGCTTCGGGGAGTTCAGATTGAGGGAATCGTCACCAGCGAGCTCGCGGGCAGCGCGCTCTTGCTCGTTAACCTGCTCGATGAAGGCATCGCGCTGCGTCTCCAGGACGTCTCGGTCCACCGCGATGCCGGCGGCTTCCATACGCGCCAGGATGCTCACCAGAGGCAGCTCGAGGTCGGTATACAGCTCGAAGGAATCAATCTCCTGGAGTTGACTCGTCAATTCTGCCGCCAGCTCCATGATGGCGCCGGCCTGTTCCACAAGCTGATTGTCATCCAAGAGGGAGAGCTGCTCCGTGGCAGCCCCGAGGGACTTCTGCAGATGGCGCTGGTACACATCCGTCAAGGCGTAGGTGCGCTGGCCCGGCCGCAAGAGATAGGCGGCGAGAGCGGTGTCGTGGGCAATTCCTTGCAGCTCGATTCCCCGGCCGGACAACATATGCCATGCCGCCTTTGCCTCGTGGAGGTACTTCGGCGCATCCGATTCCAACCAAGCAGCCAGTGCGGCGTCATCGGCCGCGTCCAGGTCCGCCAATTCAATCTGGAGTCCCTCGAAGGAGGAATCGACGAGTGCTAGTGCGGCGGCATCACCCGCGCCCGGTGTTCCGTCGCCTTGCACGAAGACCGCTACGTGTTCTTTGTCTTCGAGCCACTCAGCCAGCGGAGTGTCTACCACGGTCACCGATACGTCTGGTGCCTCCTCAGCCGCCGCGGCTTCAGCTGCTGCGTCATGCGGTACGGCGTTGAGAACCCGCTCGCGCAGATTCGTGCCGAATTCCAATTCATCAAAGCGAGCTGCCACCTCGCTAGCCACGGCACCCTTAAAGCCGAGGTCCGCCGGGCCGACCTCGAGGTCCATATCCGTCACCATTTGCGTGAGCTGTCGGTTGAGCTTGACCTGTTCGATGCGATCGCGGAAGTTTTGCCCCGCCACGCCCTTTATCTCCTCGGCGTGCTCGATGAGGCCATCCAAAGAGCCGTACTGCGTGATCCACTTCGTGGCGGTCTTCTCCCCCACCTTCGGGACAGACGGCAGGTTATCGGAGGGGTCCCCGCGCAGGGCTGCGAAATCTGGGTATTGCTCGGGGCTGAGGCCATACTTCTCTTCTACTGCCTCCGGGGTAAAGCGGTGCAGCTTGGAGACTCCGCGCATGGGATAGAGGACGGTCGTGGAGTCGTCGACAAGCTGCAAATAGTCGCGGTCACCAGTGACCAGGAAGGTCTCATAATCCGCGCCGGCCTGAGTGGACAACGTAGCCACGATGTCGTCAGCTTCGAAGTTATCGCGCGACAGCGTAGTGATTCCAAGCGTCTCCAAAACCTCACGGATGAGCTCGACCTGGCCGCGGAACTCTTCGGGGGCGGCTTCACGCTGCGCCTTATACTCCGGGAACATCTCCGTGCGGAAGGTCTTTCGCCCCACATCGAAGGCCACCGCGACAAAGTCCGGCTTTTCCTCAGTCAGAATGTTCGCCAACATGGAAAGAAAGCCATACACCGCATTAGTGTGCTGACCGCCCGAGGTGGAGAAGTTCTCTGCGGGCAGTGCATAAAATGCGCGAAAGGCCATGGAGTGGCCATCAATGAGCAGGAGTCGAGGCTGAGAAGTAGTCACCCGGCCCATCCTAACGTGTTGCGCTCAATGACACCGTCGAGGGCCACAGGCAGGCAATTAGGTTCGAATTGGTCCGCTGCGCTAGTATCGTTGCTTGTGCGCCCCTGTAGCCCAATTGGCAGAGGCAACGGATTCAAAACCCGTGTAGTGTGAGTTCGAGTCTCACCAGGGGCACAATTCCACCCCACAACAGAGCTTGTTGTGGGGTGTTAGCGTTTTCAACGGAAAGGAACCCGTCGCCATGCGTCGCACTATCATCGCTGTGAGCACCGCCATTGCCCTCACCGTAGGCGGCACCGCCGCTGCTACTGCTGCCGAATCTAGCGCGGACAAGCAGATATCCACCAAGGTTGAAGGATCTTCTTACTATCAAGAACTGCGCAAGTCCACGGCTTCCTCCAACGATCCTCAGCTGAATAATTTCTACGCAGTGCTTCTCGACGGCCTCGTCGGCCTCACTGTCTTCGCCATCCTGGGATCGATCTACGGCGAAGTATCCAAGCGCCTGCCGATGTAAAAGGCGTATATCCTTCTACTGATTGAATAGTTTGCATAAGCCTGCGTTGAGGTGAGAGAATAAAAAGTCATCTGCTCACCCGCTCTTCCCGGCACGGCAATCCCACCGGGTAGACAGTCAAGGTTACTTTCGGTTTATGCATTATCTTTTCAACGCCATTCGCGGCGCCCTTATTGGCATGGCCGAGTTAGTCCCCGGAATCTCCGGCGGCACCGTTGCGCTCATCGTCGGCATCTATGAGCGCGCTTTGCATAACGCCAATGATCTCATCTCCGGCCGTTTCAAGAAGGTCGAATGGGGCTTCCTCGTCTCCGTTGCCGTCGGCATGTTCGTCGCCGTTTTCGGCTTCTCCACGATCCTCCATAACTTTGTGGAGGGCCAGGTTTCGCTATCCAGCGCGCTCTTCCTCGGCATGGTCGCCGTGTCTATCATCGTGCCGCTGAGCATGATGTCGCGCGTTTCACCCGCGTCCATCGCCGCGCTTGTTATCGCCGCCGTCGCAATCTTCTTCGTCACCGGCTTCACCTCCACCCCAGTGGAAGACCCCAACCTGCTCGTGGTTTTCCTAGCGGCCATGGTGGCTGTGTGCGCGCTCGTTCTTCCCGGTGTGTCAGGCTCCCTCATTTTGCTGACCATGGGCCTCTACGCGCCGATTATCGGTGCGGTCTCAGACCGCAACATGGTCGTCGTGGGTGTCTTCGCACTCGGCGCGGTGTGTGGCCTCGCAGCTTTCGTCAAGGTGTTGAACTACCTGCTGGATAATCACCGCGATGTCACCCTTGCAGCCATGGCTGGTTTCATGCTCGGCTCCCTGCGTGCGTTGTGGCCGTGGGGCGCTGACCAAGACGCCTCCACACCACTGATCCTGCTTATGTTCGCGATTGGTGGCATTATCGTGGCCATTTTCATCGTTGTGGACCGGCGCAAAGCCGCTAGCTACCAAGAGAGTTAAAGCATGAGAAAGAAAACGGCCATCATCGTGGGCGCTGCCGGGTTGCTAGCATCCGCAACCCTCTCCGGCTGTGTTACCAACGTGGAGCCGGCGCTGCCGGAAGGCTGGTCTGCGCCCAACGTGGACGAAGTTCCCGAGATTGCCGCGATGTACGAGGATGCCGATGGCGTCCTTACAGTAGGCACGAACCCGCCTTTTGCGCCTTTCGAATTCAAGGATTCCGACGGCTCGATCATCGGCCTAGAGATGGACTTGGCCAATGCCGTCGCCCAAGTATTGGGGCTTGAATTTCAGCCGGTGGAGCAAGACTTCTCTATGATTCTGCCGGCGGTCCAAGCCGGACAAATCGATCTGGGCGGTTCCGGATTCACCGATACCGATGAGCGGCGCGAGAACTTCGATTTCGTCGATATTCTTTATGCCGGCATTCAGTGGGCGAAACTCACCGATGGCCCCAATGACGTGGACCCATCCAACCCCTGTGGCCTCACCGTCGCGGTGCAGCGCACCACGGTATCGGAGACCGACGATCTGCGCCCCAAGCAGGAAGCCTGCGACGGCGACCTGACCATTCTTCCCTATGACACGAGCGATAATGCCGCCCTAGCGGTCCTGATGGGGCGCGCTGATGCTCTCTCAGCGGACTCCCCCGTTTCTGCCTGGGCTGTTAACCGCTCAGATGGACGTATGTCCATGGTCGGCGAAATGTTCGACGCGGCACCCTACGGCTTCGCCGTGCCCAAGGATTCTGACCTCGGACCCGCCGTGGCCGCGGCACTCCAACACCTCATCGACACCGGAGCCTATGCAGAGATACTCAATAAGTGGGGCGTCGACGAGGGCCTCGTCGAGCACGCAATGATTAATGAAAGGCCGATCAATGACTAACTCCTCTCTCCCGGCAGCGTCGGAGTCGTCGGCTTCGACTACCCCAGAAAAGATCGAAGCCCGCCCACTGCGCCACCCCTGGCGCTGGGTCTTCGCTACCCTCCTCGCGCTGCTTGCAGTGTGGTTCATCATCTCCTCGGCGCGCAATGAGGCCTTCGGGTGGGGCACGTATTTCCAGTATCTCTTCGATACTCGGATTGCCACCGCTGCGCTGCACACCATTGCCATTACGATCCTGGCGATGATCATCGGCGTCGTGGGCGGCGCTGCCCTCGCGGTGATGCGCATGTCCCCCAACCCTGTGCTGGGAGGCGTGTCGTGGGTCTTCCTGTGGCTCTTCCGTGGCACGCCAATCTACGTACAGCTAGTTTTCTGGGGTCTACTTTCAGCCCTCTACCAATCCATCAACCTAGGATTCGCGGAGATTTCCCTCACCGAGGTTCTCAATAACGCATTCCTTCTTTCCGTTTTGGGCTTGGGCCTCAACGAAGCCGCATACATGGCGGAGATTGTCCGCTCCGGTATCTCCTCCGTTCCGGAAGGCCAGAAGGAAGCCAGCAAGGCCCTGGGAATGGGCTGGTGGATGACCATGCGCCGCACGGTGCTGCCGCAGGCTATGCGCATCATCATCCCGCCGACCGGCAATGAGTTCATTTCTCTGCTCAAGACTTCCTCCCTTGTGGTTGCCATTCCCTACACCGCCGAAATCTTTGGCCGCGCTACGGATATCTCCGCTGCGCTCTTCGAGCCCATTCCGCTTCTGATGGTGGCCGCGACGTGGTACCTGGCCATCACCTCTCTGCTCATGGTGGGCCAGTACTTCCTGGAGCGCCGCTTTGAGCGCGGCGCCACCCGCGAGCTCACCGGCCGCCAGCTGGCCGCGCTAGCGGATGCCGAAGGAACTATCCCCCGCAACGTCTCTGTCATCCCGGAGGTAAAGAACTAATGACCACCCCCATGATCTCCGCGCAGAATGTGCACAAATCCTTCGGCCAGCTCGAGGTTCTTAAAGGAATCGACCTCACCGTCATGCCCGGCGAGGTCACCTGTCTCTTGGGTCCCTCCGGTTCCGGCAAGTCCACCTTCCTGCGCTGCTGCAATCACTTAGAGAAGGTCACGGCCGGCCGACTCTACATCGACGGCGAGCTCATCGGTTTCCGCGAGCGCAACGGCGTCCTCTATGAGATCTCCGAGAAGGAAGCCGCCGCCCAGCGCCAGGATATCGGCATGGTCTTCCAACAGTTCAACCTGTTTAGCCACCGCACCGTGCTGGAAAACATCATCGAGGCACCGGTCCAGGTAAAGAAGCAGAGCCCAGAGCAAGCCAAGAAGAAGGCCATGGAGCTGCTGGAAAAGGTTGGCCTCGCGCACAAGGCGGAGGCCTACCCGGTGCAACTGTCTGGTGGTCAGCAGCAGCGTGTCGCCATTGCCCGTGCGGTTGCCATGGACCCGAAGCTGATGCTTTTCGACGAGCCCACTTCCGCCCTCGACCCCGAGCTCGTCGGTGAGGTTCTCCGCGTCATGAAGGAGCTTGCCGCCGATGGCATGACCATGCTCGTTGTTACCCACGAGATGGGCTTTGCCCGAGAGGTCGCCGACACCATTGTCTTCATGGATGGCGGCAGCGTCGTCGAAACCGGCACCCCGGAGCAGGTCTTGGACAACCCGCAGCACCAGCGCACGAAGGATTTCCTCTCTTCGCTGCTCTAGCGCGCTGCACTGCAACCACCGACGCACGCGCGGCACCACCGCCGCAACTGCCCTAGTTGCCAAAGTTATGCGCCGCCATCGCGGCGAGAGCAATGGTTTTGGCAACTAGGGCAGTTTATTTTGCTCAAGAACCGTTCCAACGTGGCGAAAGCCAGCTAAAAAGCGAAACCCCGACCAGTCCGAAAAGGATAGCTGGCCGGAGTTTAGGGCTTTAGGGAAAGACGTAGGCTCTACTCGGAGACGCCTTCGTCTTCCGCAGTCTCAGCGGGCTCCTCAGAGTCCTCGGCAGAGGCCGAGGCCATCGGGCTATCCGCGGACTGGGCTTGGATGACGTCATCCAGCACCGCGTGGATGTAGGGCGCGGCCTTGTCATTGGAGTACTCCGAGGCAAGCTCTACGCCTTCGACGAGCGCAGTCGCGTTGGGAACATCCGCGTTGAAGAGGATTTCCCATACCGCTACGCGCATGATCGCGCGGTCAACAGCAGGGATGCGCTCGAGGGACCATTCGCTTGAAAGGTACCGGGCGATGGCGTCATCGATAGCGTCCAACTCTTCAGCTGCGCCGCTGACGATCTCGCGGGTGTACTCAGCGATCGGCGCCACACCATTTTCCGGATCGCGGGCAAGCTCGACGCGGTCCTCCACGATTGCTACCGGATCAACATCGCGAGACTCTGCCTCGAAGAGGATATCTGCGGCTCGGCGGCGCGCACGGTAGCGCGCCGTGTGACGCTTATAATTAGGCTCTGGCTGGGTCATCTTAGTTGTTAACGCGAGACAGGTACTCGCCAGTACGGGTATCGATCTTGAGGGTGTTACCGGTCTCAATGAACAACGGAACTTGGATCTCAGCACCGGTCTCGAGCGTCGCCGGCTTAGTGCCGCCGCTGGAGCGGTCACCCTGCAGGCCCGGCTCAGTGTGCTCCACCTTCAGGTCAACGGAGATCGGCAGCTCACCGAACAGAGCCTCACCGTCGTGGAAGGAGACCTGGACGCGCATGTTTTCCAAAAGGAACTTGCCGGCGTCGCCGAACTTGTCAAATGGCAGCTCGTACTGCTCGTAGGTCTTATCATCCATGACCACGTAGTTCTGGCCATCGTTGTACAGGTAGGTCATGTCGCGGCGGTCGACGTTAGCGGTCTCCACCTTCACGCCAGCGTTGAAAGTCTTGTCCGTTACCTTGCCAGAGACCACGTCCTTGAGCTTGGTACGCACAAAAGCTGGGCCCTTGCCCGGCTTCACATGCTGAAACTCGACAATCTGCTGCAGCTTGTTGTCGATCTTCAGAACGAGACCGTTCTTGAAATCAGTGGTATCTGCCATGAAATGACTCTCCCAAATTACTTGTAGTCGAAACTATGAAAACAGTGTCTAAGCATACCGTACGCACGGCACCAGCGGAGCGAAGGGGTGCTGGCTACAGCACCTGAAGTTCCTTCGGGTAGGGCGTAATGATCTTCGGCGCACCGGAGGTAATGAAGAGGCTGTCCTCGATACGAACACCGCCCTTGCCCGGAACGTAGATGCCTGGCTCGATGGTCAGCGTCATACCTTCAGCCAACTCGCCCTTCCCGGTCTTTGCTGCGGAGGGGCCTTCGTGCACGTCAAGCCCGATGCCGTGGCCGGTGGAGTGGACGAAGTACTCGCCATAGCCGGCCTCGGTAATGATATCGCGGCAGGCCGCGTCGACGTCGACAAGCTTCGCGCCCGGCACCGCAGCCTCGACGCCTGCTTCCTGGGCTCGCAGGACGATGTCGTAGATTTCACGGGCAAAGTCAGTGACCTCACCGATGACAAAGGTGCGTGTGCAGTCGGAGTTAAAACCGCGCAGGTGAGCGCCGAAATCAATCGTGACCAAGTCACCCTTGCGCAGCTCACGGTCATCTGCACCATGGTGCGGCTTAGCGGAGTTTTCGCCGGAGGCCACGATGGTGTCAAAGCTCACGCGCTCCGAACCGAGCATGCGCATGCGGTATTCCAGGTCAGCAGCGACCTGTCGCTCCGTGCGGCCAGCAGCTACCTCACCAGCCTCGATGAGCTCGGTGAGCGCCTGGTTTGCCAAAGCGGCAATTTCTTCCAGTTTCTGGAGTTCAATGTTGTCCTTGACCAGGCGAATCTTCTCAATCACCCCGGTGACGGGTACCAGCGTTACGCCTTCGGGCTTTGCCTTCTCCAGACGCTCGAGCTGTGCGACAGTGACATAGTCCGCCTCGTAGCCAACCCGCAGATCATCGGATGCCTTCTCCAACAGGTGCGGGCCCACATCGCGGCCAAGGCTGGCTTCGATATCCGGGACTTCCTGTGCAATCTGGGTTGTGTAGCGACCATCAGTTGCCATGAGTGCGGAGAGATCTTTGCGGAGCAACAAACCGCCATTCGAGCCGGAAAAACCTGTCAGGTAGCGCACGTGCGTCAAGTGGGTAACAATAATGGCGTCAATACGCTGGCCGGACAGCTCGGTCATAAGCTTGCGGCGACGGTTGCTATAACGAGTATCGGCTAATGCCATGAGAGAACCACTCCATTCATTTTCAAGCGATACTCCATGATAGCTAATTTGCCAGTAGGTACCCCAGTGCCGCGACGTAGCCATACGAGCCCAGCCCTGCGATAACACCGCGCGCGAGTGGACTGAGGTAAGAGTGTTGGCGGAAAGCCTCGCGTGCATGCACGTTGGAGAGGTGAACCTCGACGAAACCGGCGCCATCGGCTACCTCCGCCAAGGCATCTCGTAGCGCCACCGACGTGTGGGTAAAGCCGCCTGGGTTGATGATCACGGGCCAGCCTTCGTCGGCGGCTCGATGCACTTGCTCGATGAGTTCACCCTCATGGTTGGACTGGAAGAAGACGATCTCTTCCTCCCCCGCCGCGGCGCGCACTTGGCTTTCGATATCCGCTAGGCTTTCGCTGCCGTAAATCTCCGGCTGGCGCTTCCCCAAACGGTTCAGGTTGGGACCGTTGAGAACGAGGATGGTCATGGTGTGCGCTCCTTAAGCTTTAGGGGGTCAGCTGAAACTCTACGAGGCCAGTTGCGTGTAAGCTGCGCGCAACTCCTCTTCTGTTGCGTCTTCGAGGCGGGTTGTTTGCCCAATACCAGTGAGCGCGACGAAGCGGATGCGACCCTCGCGGTTCTTCTTGTCGTGCCGCATGCCGTCGAGCAACTCCTCGAAGTGGCCCTGCTCATAGGTGGTGGGCAGCCCGATCCGGGTGAGGATGTCTCGGTGGGTGGCGACGAGGCTGGCGTCGATAAGCCCCCGAGCGTGGGACAGGTGCGCAATAAACATCATGCCCACCGCCACAGCACGGCCGTGGCGCCACGAGTAATTTTCGCGGCGTTCCACAGCGTGGCCGAAGGTATGGCCGTAATTGAGGGTTTCGCGCAGACCGGACTCCTTCAAGTCCTGGCCCACCACGTGCGCCTTGACGGCAATGGACCGCTCGATGAGTTCAGGAAGCAGGCCTTCCGGTTTGAGGCAAGCGGCGGGGTCCGCTAGATAGTGCTCGATGATGCGTGGATCGTGGATGAAACCAGTCTTGATGATTTCTGCGGAGCCAGCGATGATCTCGTCTTCGGGCAGCGTGCGCAGGTGATCCAGGTCTACGAAGACTGAATCCGGCTCGTGGAACGCCCCAACGAGGTTCTTTCCTGCGGCTGTGTTGATACCTGTCTTCCCGCCCACGGCAGCATCAACCATCGCCAGCAGCGTCGTCGGAGCCTGAATAACCGGGATGCCGCGCATCCACGTTGCCGCAGCAAAACCCGCCAAATCTGTGACGGCACCGCCGCCGAGGCCGATGACTGCATCGCGGCGGCTAAACTCAGCGTCACCGAACACATCCCACAGACGTGCCAATACATCAAGCTGCTTGGCAGCCTCGGCATCGGGAACCTCGACCGGGGTGGCCTCGAGGCCCTGTGCGCTGGCTTGCTCAGCGAGTTTGCGGGCAGCTTGGGACAGCGGCGGCTGGTGGATAATCGCCACCTTCGCCGCACCAATACTGGCGGCGCGCTCAATCATCGCAGCACTGAGCCCACTGCCGATCGTGACCTCGTAGGGGGATGGTCCGTTAACCGGAATGGTGTGCATGGGAGCGGCTCCTTCAGCAGCGCTAGTAGTCGTCTTCATTAGTCGTCGCGGGGGTGGAGTGACAATAAGCCGGTGTCTTAGAGAGTCTCGAGGAAGCTCAAAATATCGCCCACCACCTGCTGCGGGGAGCGCACGCCTGTGCGTACCTTTAAATCCGCAACCTTGGTGTAGAGCGGCCGTCGCTCCTCCAAGAGTTGGGAATAACGCGCGAGGGGATCCGCCGACTCGAGAATCGGGCGGCTGGTACCCCCCATCGTGCGGGTGACGCCTTCTTCGGGTGTGATGTCGAGGTAGACGACGGTCAGGCTATCGAGCAAGTCCCGCGTCGATTCTGTCAGCACGGCACCGCCACCTAGGCTCACCACCCCGGTGGTAGCCAGCGCCTCGCGCACGACCTCGGCTTCCACTTCGCGGAATTCCGGCTCACCCAGCTCGGAGAAAATCTCGCCGCACTTCTTTCCATAGCGCGCCTCAATGAGGCTATCGGTATCAACAACGTCGCAGTTCAGTGCCCGCGACAGGCGGCGACCAATCGTGGTTTTGCCGGCACCGGGAGGTCCTACAAGGACGACGTGTGGGGAGTTCATGCGTCACCCCACTCCAGTCGGCCTGCCACGTAGTCCTGGTAGGCAGCGATGTTGCGCTTGGTTTCGGCGAGGCTATCGCCGCCGAATTTCTCCAGCACCGCACGCGCGACAACGAGCGCCACCATCGCCTCTGCCACGACGCCGGCAGCCGGTACCGCGCAGACGTCGGAACGTTGGTGAATAGCGGTAGCCGCCCCACCTGTGGCCATGTCGACCGTCTTGAGCGCACGCGGGACCGTGGAAATCGGCTTCATCGCCGCGCGCACGCGCAGCGTCTGGCCGTTGGTCATGCCGCCTTCCAGACCACCAGCGCGGTTAGTCTCACGATCCACGCCATTGTCGGTGCGGACCATTTCATCGTGCGCTTCGCTCCCGCGGCGGCGGGCCTCAGCGAAGCCATCGCCGACCTCGACGCCCTTGATCGCCTGAATCCCCATCAAGGCGGCGGCGAGCTGTGCGTCGAGGCGGTCTTCACCCGAGGTGTGCGAGCCCAAGCCAATCGGCAGGCCTTCCACGATCACCTCGACAATGCCGCCCAGAGTGTCTCCCTGCTTTTTCGCGGTTTCGATCTCTGCGATCATGGACTCTTCCGCCGCCTTATCGCAGGCGCGTACCGGTGAAGCGTCGATAGCCTCAAGGTCCGCGAAGCTAGGATGCGGGCCCTCATAAGGTTCTGAGGCACCGATGGAGATGACGTGGGACAGCACCTCGACTCCCAGGGTTTCGCGGAGGAAGTTGCGCGCGACCGTGGCCGCGGCGACGCGAGCAGCGGTCTCGCGTGCAGAGGAGCGCTCCAAAATGGGACGGGCCTCCGCGTGATCAAACTTCACCATGCCGGCGAAATCGGCATGCCCCGGGCGAGGACGAGTGAGCGGGGCGCCGCGGCCGGAAGCCATCGCCTTAGCGGTCTCCGGGTCATCGAGATCGAGCGCGTCCGGGGACATGATGGTGGTCCACTTCGGCCACTCCGTGTTGCCGATCATGATGGCAATTGGGCTGCCCAGAGTCAGTCCGTGGCGAATGCCACTGAGCAAGGTGAGCTCATCGGCCTCGAACTTCATGCGGGCACCGCGGCCATAGCCGAGGCGGCGGCGAGAGAGCTGGAGAGCGATGTCGTCTTGGGAAACGGGAACCCCGGCGGGCATGTGCTCAATGAGTGCAACGAGTGCCTGGCCGTGAGATTCACCTGCGGTAGTCCAACGAAGCATGCGGACTATTATCACACGCTAGGGGTTCTTTCGGGGGCACTGGGCCGCCTATCACGCCGTGTCGGGGTTAAACAGCACGACAAGTGCTGCCGCAATGAGCATGCCGGGCCCGTGCGCGGGTTTCCGATCCTGCGTCATGAACCCCCAGAGCAGCGTGCTCAGCGACGCCCCTACCATCGCGAACGCAACCCCTAGTACTCCCGCCGCGTGGGCGGTCACCATGCCCAGTGGCAACGCCAGCTTAAGATCACCCCCGCCCACGCTTCCGGCGCGGCTCAGCAATGCAACCAGAATATAAAGCCCCGGCCATAGCAGCCCGGCTGGGTCGAACCACCACAGCGACAGCACGGCGGCAGGCAGGGTCAGATAGTTGGGCAGGCGTTTGAAACGCAGGTCATAAACGATTAAGGCGCACCCCCACGCCAGGAAAAGCACATCCCCCATGACTGCGCAGCCTACCGTGCGGGGTGCTGCCGCGCATGCTGTTGATTAAGGCAGCTTGAGCGCAGCGTTGAGAGCAGCCAGCATTTCTGCCCGCGGGGCGGTGTGCCCGGTAAACTGTTCAAACTGCGAATAAGCCTGGTTAGCCAGCATGATGTGCCCGCCGACCGTCGGATAGCCATCAGCAGCCGCATAGACAGTTAAAGGCGTAGGCCATGGATCGTAAATAACGTCGAACACTGGGGCCTTTGCCAACCGGGTCAGATGCTCTTGCACGGCGGCGGAGGGAACAGTGGAGACGATGAGGTCCACCGAGCGCGCTAACCCCGCGAGATCATCACCAAAAGATGCTGAGTGGAGGGAGAGGCCAAGGGCGTCCCCTAGCGGCCGTAGTTCAGCACGACGATCTGAGCGATTGAGCACGGTGACATCGTTAACACCACGCTGGGCTAGCCCCCACAGGACCGGCCGCGCGGTTCCACCAGCGCCGATGAGCAGCGCCGAAGACGGCTGGGAAGAGCCCAGCAGCTCATCGAGTGCGCCCAGCACGCCTTCCGTATCCGTGTTGTCCGCGCGCCACCCCTCCGCGGTGCGCACCAAGGTATTCGCAGAGCCGATGAGCTTGGCGCGCTCGCTCACGATGTCTGCGCAAGCCAAGGCGTCGAACTTCAATGGCATGGTCACCGAGAAACCTCGGTACTCTTCCCCTACCTCGGCGAGGAAGGCAGCCAAGTCGGTCACCTCGAACCTGGTGTAATCCCAGTCCTTCAGATTCAGCGCATCATAGCCGGCCTTATGGAGGACCGGGGATAACGAATGCTCGATGGGGCTGCCTAAAACTGCGGCGCGCGGCATCCTATTACTGCTCCTCTGCTGGTGGCTCGCCGGCGCCTTCGCGCTGGCTGTCCAGGATGCCAGAGCGCACCGCATCATCGACGTTGGCGAGGTGCTCATCATAGTTGTCGGTAAAGACCGTCGTGCCCTTGTCATCAACCGTGACGAAGAAGAGCCAATTGCCCTCTGCCGGGTTCTCCATAGCCTGGATGGCCTCCTCCGACGGCGAGGCGATCGGGGAATCCGGAAGACCATCCTTCGCATAGGTATTCCACGGGGTCTCGCGGTTACGGTCCTCATCGGTGGTGGCCAGCTCGACGTCCTCGAGCCCGTAGTTCACAGTGGAGTCCAACTCCAAGCGCATCGGCTCGTCGAGGCGGTTGAGGATGACGCGCGCAACCTTGTCGAATTCACCGGCCGGCGACTCACGCTCCACCAGGGATGCTGCGGTCAGAAGCTCATAGGGTTTCAGGCCAATGGCCTGGGCGCGGTCGACAATGTTGGTGTCGTTGTACTTCTTCGTCGAACGAGTGATGAGATCGGTCAGGATCTCCTGGGCATCCATGTTCGGGTCAAGCACGTACTGTCCCGGGGCGATAAGCCCCTCAATACGCTTGGGATCCTCGCCGCGGGCACGGACTTCCTCCACGGCCCAGTCCGGCGCACCCAGTTCGGCTGGGTCTACCGTGGCCGCGATCTTCTCTAGTTCCTCGGCGGATACGCAACCACCCTCCTTACAGGAGACCTGCGAGATCAGGGAGTAAATACCAAACCGGACATCGCCCCCCAGTACGTTGACGTCCAGCAACGTCGCTCCGCCGTGCACGTCGAGCAAGTCCACCATGTTGGCGTCATCAAGCAGTGCCTCCACGGCGGATTTGGCACTCATCTCCTCTTGGAGACGGTAAAACCCGGGCTTGATTTGGCTCGCGCGCGGATTGGAATTGGCCGCCGAAGAGAAAGCCTCAGGCGTCTTCACCACATTCTTTTCTGCTAGCTCAGGTGCCAGTTCTCCCATGGATGAGCCTTCCGGGACCTGAACGAGCTGTGTTACACCATTGCCTTGTCCCTCATAGTCCAAGGTATTGCCCCCTCCCAACAGGCGGAAACCGATGTAGCCGAGGCCGCCGATGATGAGGACAAGGCTGGCAATAAGCACGGCCATGCCGCGCTGGCGGCGCTTGACGTACTGGGGTTCCATCGAGCGTCCGATGCGTGAAGGTTTACGGCTCACGTACTTCGTCTCCTAGGTTTGAAGGGCTGTGGCCGTTCAACGCGAAATGGCGCGCATCCAGCCAGGATTGCAAAATTTCCACCGCGGCCGCTTGGTCGATAACCGAACGGCCGCGTCTCTCTGACACGCCAGAGGCTCGCAGTGCAGATGATGCCACCACTGTGGTGAGACGCTCATCCACCATGCGCACAGGCGGAGGTGTGTTTATCGTGTCATCTTTTGCCAAGCGGCGGCGGATACGAAACGCGATTTCTTTGGCATGTTTAACACTTGATGAGCCGTTGCCCTTGAGATCACGCGGCAAACCGACCGCCACCTCGACGACGTCATACTCGTGAATAAGCTCAAGCAGTCGGTCGATGTCACCCTTGTCGCGGTCCTTAAACCCGGTTTCGCGGCGGACGGTCTCGACCGGCATAGCCAGGCGGGCATCCCGATCGGAAACCGCCACGCCGATGCGGACAGTTCCGACGTCGAGACCCAACCGGCGCCCTGGTCCGGGATCGTCTACTCCTGGCTTATCGGGCTCTACGGCCATGGTGTTCCTCCTGGTCCTGAGAGTCAGCTACTTCTGCACACCTACTCGTGCGCATCCATTAGTGGGTTTCGAGCTCATCACGGACGGCGTCGAAGGCAGCTTGCAGGCCTTCGGCGTTTGCGCCGGAGCCTTGAGCCATATCCGGCTTGCCGCCGCCCTTGCCATCAACGTAGCCGGACACCAGCTTAACCAAGTCACCAGCCTTGACACCGCGCTCAATTGCTGCCCTGGTGGCACCCACGATGAATGGCAGCTTGCCGCCCTCATTCTCCGATGCCAAGACGACCACACCAGCGACATCACCGAGGCGGTTCTTAATGTCGGAAGCCAG
Organism: Corynebacterium sp. HMSC056F09; assembly: GCF_001815785.1. NCBI lineage: Bacteria > Bacillati > Actinomycetota > Actinomycetes > Mycobacteriales > Corynebacteriaceae > Corynebacterium > Corynebacterium sp. HMSC056F09. The sequence continues at coordinate 102,150 of NZ_KV821896.1, read as the reverse complement.
CGTGCGCAGGTCACCGCCGTTCACACCCTTAGGGAGCTTGACGGCCACGATGGTGAAATCGTTGACGGTCTTCGCCGTAGAGATCATGTCCGCAGTCTGGGACATGAGCTGGGCCTTGTGCAGCTCTGCAATCTGCTTCTCTGCGGCCTTGAGCTTCTCCGTCAGCTGCGCGATGCGCTCCGGCAGGTCCTCGGTCTGGACCTTCAGCTCGCGAGACACACCTTCCACCAGGGCTGCTTCCTTGGAGTAGTAACGGAAGGCATCCAAGCCCGAATAGGCCTCGATGCGGCGCGCACCGGAACCCACGGAGGATTCACCAAGGACAGACACTGGACCGATCTCTGCGGTGTTCTTCACGTGCGTACCGCCGCACAGCTCGATGGAGAAGGGCCCTCCCATCTCCACGACGCGGACCTCGGAACCATAGTTCTCACCGAACAGGGCCATCGCGCCCATCTCCTTGGCCTTGTCCAAGGAAGTCTCGATGGTATTGACCGGGAAGTGCTGGTCTACCGCCTGGTTAGTCACCAAAGCGATCTCATCGAGCTGCTCCTGGGTGAGCTGGTCGGTGTAGTTAAAGTCAAAGCGCAAGTAACCCGGTCGGTTCAAGGAGCCAGCCTGGACAGCGGTCGGCCCCAGCACCTGGCGCAGCGCGGCGTGGATGAGGTGCGTGGCGGAGTGCGCCTGCACGGCACCGTGGCGCCACTGCTGGTCTACCTCGGCTGTTACGCCAGTGCCCAGTTCAAGGCCACCAGCGGTCACCGTAGCTTTGTGGACCCACAGCCTCTTGCCGATCTTCTGCACGTCATTGACCTCAAGGAGGGTTTCACCGGCAATGATCCGGCCTCGGTCGGCGGTCTGGCCACCGGCTTCGGCGTAGAGCGGCGACTGGTCCAGAATTACCTCGACGGTGTCGCCTGCTTGGACTTCAGAGACCTTCTCGCCATCGCGGACGAGGCCGAGTACCTTGGCTTCGGACTCCAAGGTCTCGTAGCCTGTGAACAGAGTCGGATGGTTATCCACCCACTCGCGGTAGAGCGACAAGTCGGCGTGACCATGCTTCTTAGCCTGGTTATCAGCTTTGGCACGGCGGCGCTGCTCGCCCATGGCGGCATCAAAGCCCTCCATGTCCACGCTAAGGCCAGCTTCTTGGGCCATCTCCAATGTCAAGTCGATGGGGAATCCATAGGTATCGTGCAGTTCAAACGCCTTCTCACCGGACAGCACCTTCGGGGTGGCCGCGCGGGAGGTGCTCTTTAGCTCGTCGACAGCTTCGTCGAAAAGCTTGGTGCCCGACTCCAGGGTCTTGAGGAAGGCCTTCTCCTCCGCCACGGCGACGCGCAGGATGCGCTCACGGTTCTCCGCAATCTCCGGGTAGGACGGAGTCATGGTGTCCATGATGGTGTTCATGAAGCGTTCCATGGTCTCACCCTTCGCACCCAGCAGCTTGGCGGAGCGGATGATACGGCGCAGCAGTCGGCGCAGGATATAGCCACGGCCCTCGTTACCGGGGGTAACGCCATCCAGGATGAGCATCATGCCGGTGCGCGAGTGGTCCGCCACCACGCGGAAGCGGATCAAGTCTTCCTTCGGCGCATCGGGCGTGTATTTCGCCCCGGTGAGTTCCTCGGCAACGTCAATGACCGGGCGCAGCAGATCCGTCTCGTAGACGTTGTCCACGCCCTGCAGGATGCAGGCAACGCGCTCGATGCCCATGCCGGTATCGATGTTCTTCTTAGGCAACGGGCCGAGAATCTCAAAGTTGCCCTTGCCGATGCCTTCGCCGCGCTCGTTCTGCATGAAGACCAGGTTCCAGATCTCCATGTAGCGGTTATCGTCCGCGACGGGGCCACCGTCCTGACCATATTCCGGACCACGGTCATAGTAAATCTCAGAGCACGGACCGCACGGGCCAGGAATACCCATGGACCAGTAATTATCCTCCATGCCGAGGCGCTGAATGCGCTCGCGGGGAACACCGATCTTGTTGTGCCAGATATCGGCTGCCTCATCATCATCGAGGTAGACCGTGACCCACAAACGCTCGGGATCTAGCCCCAAGCCGCCATCCTCTACCGAGTTCGTCAACAGGTTCCAGGCGTGGGTGATAGCACCCTCCTTGAAGTACTGGCCAAAGGAGAAGTTGCCTGCCATCTGGAAGAAGGTGTTGTGGCGGGTGGTGATGCCTACTTCCTCGATATCCAAGGTGCGCACGCACTTCTGGATGGAGGTCGCCGTACCGTTAGCAAAAGGCGGGTTCTGCTGGCCCAAGAAGTAGGGCTTGAAGGGAACCATGCCGGCGTTGACGAAGAGCAGGTTCGGGTCATCCAGGATCAGCGACGCGCTGGGGACGGCTTCGTGGCCGGCCTTGACGAAGTGCTGGGTAAAGCGTTCCCGGATCTCATGAGTCTTCACGAGCAAAAGTCCTTCACTGTTGAGAGGTTTCTAGTCAGCGCTCAACTTTACCCGTCCGGTGCTGTGCTTAGCGACGCCGCCCCCGGATGATGTCCCGCAACCTTCCCAGGTACTCGCGCACGCGCTTTTCCGCTCCGTGGTCGGTGGGCTGATAATACTCGGCATCGGCCAGCGTCTCCGGCAGATACTGCTGGGCTAGAACACCGCGTGGATCATCATGCGGGTACTGATAGCCGACGGCGTTACCTAGGCGCTTAGCACCCTCGTAGTGCCCGTCGCGCAAGTGCGGCGGGACGTAACCGCTCTTACCGGCCCGGACATCGGCCTGAGCAGAATTGATGGCATTAATAACGGAATTCGACTTCGGCGCAGTAGCCAGGTGGATCGTGGCCTGAGCCAGCGGGATGCGCGCCTCGGGCAGGCCGATCAGCGCAGCGGCCTCCGCGGCGGCCACGGCGGTGGGTAGCGCGGTGGGGTCGGCCATCCCAATGTCCTCTGAGGCGTGCACGATGAGCCGGCGCGCAATGAAGCGCGGGTCTTCGCCGGCCTCAATCATGCGGGCAAGGTAGTGCAATGCGGCGTCCACGTCGGAGCCGCGGATGGACTTGATGAACGCGGAAACGACGTCATAGTGCTGATCGCCGTCACGGTCATAGCGCACCACGGCGCGGTTGACGTTGTCTTTAAGGATGTCAACGGTCAGCTCGCCGCCATCCGGTACCGCCTCGGCCGCAGCCTCGAGGTAGGTCAGCGTTCGCCGCGCATCTCCCCCGGCGAGCAGCACCAGTTGGTCCAGAGCGTCTTCCGTTGCGGTGATCCGCCCGGCTAAGCCGCGCTCGCTCGTCAGCGCTCGCTCGGCGAGAGTGCGCAGGGAGGCGTCGTCAAGCGGCTCCAAGTGCAGCAGCAGCGAACGCGAGAGCAGAGGCGCCACCACGGAGAAGGAGGGGTTCTCGGTGGTAGCTGCCACGAGTAGCACCGTCCGGTTTTCCACCGCAGCCAGCAATGCGTCCTGCTGGGTTTTGGAAAAGCGGTGCACCTCATCGATAAAGAGCACTGTGCGGCGGCCCTCAATCAGCTCGCGGCGAGCATGCGTGATGACTTCCCGTACCTGCTTGACGCCGGAGTCGAGGGCGGACAGGCCGATGAAGTTATCCCCCAGAGAGGACGCGATCAGCGAAGCCAGGGTCGTCTTTCCGGTGCCTGGCGGGCCGTACAGGATGACGGAGGCCTCGCCGGAGCCCTCGACGAGGCGCCGCAGCGGAGTCCCGGGTTCCAGAAGGTGCTTTTGGCCCACTACTTCGTCGAGGCTTTGCGGCCGCATGCGCGCGGCCAGCGGTGACCCCGAATGAGTCGCAAAAATATCGGGGCCACCCGGCAGGCTTGGCGCTGATTGGTCGTCGCCGAAGAGTGACTCCTGCCCCATCAGGACTCCCGGAGACGGGAGGCCACAGCGCGACCGAAAGCGGCAACAGTCGAGCACCCATCGTGCTTACACTGCGCGGCAAAACGTGAGAGCGCTTCGAAAGTTTCATAAAGGTCGCGCCGAATCAAGAGCTCATCCTCGCTGAACGGGCCGTGATCGGAGCGGCGCAGCAGCGAGCGACGCGGGTCACGATAAATCTCGGCGTTACCCTCCGCCAGTGCTACTACCCCTTCAATCCCACCGGCATACATGGTGGTCACGCTCGACAAAGCCCAACCAATGAGACAAGCGACTATCAGCTCATGCAGTGTTTTCTCATCCGCCAGCTGCGGCCACACGTCGACGACCCGGCGCTGCCAGGCTTGGATGAAGACGTCCGCCTCAGAATCCGTAATCGGGCGGCTGAAGAGGAACTGTGGGAAGCCGGCGACAACGCAGGCTACATCAAAGCCCACGTTGCGAAAACCGGCCCACTCATAATCCAGGAAGGTCAGTGTTGTCCCCACGATGATGTTGTCTGGGGACAGATCGAAGGGCGTAAAAGCGCGGTTGCGGCCAGAACTAAAGCTCTGCATGGCGGTGCGGGCTAGTTCGCGGACGTGCTCTGGTGGCTCCAGTCCTGCTTCGCTGAGGATGTCCGCACCGATCAGGATGGAGCTTTTCAGAGACTCATCCCGCAGGGCTTGGTGCTCGGCGTATTCGGGATGCCGGCGCAACTGCCGGTTCAGCAGAGCCTCGTAATCCTCTTCGCGCCCAGCCGTGCCCGCGTGCATTTTGCCCAGCGCGCCGCCCAGGGACCTGAGCAGCTCTCCGCGTTCTTCGTCATTGCTGCGGGCAAGAGTGTCCGCCAGGGTGTCGCCATCGCCGGCGTCAGACAGCACCAAGATGCGCTTCTCGACGTCGTGTGCGAGCAGTACTGGGCCTGGGCGAACCTCTTCGGACAACGCTGTGGTGAACTGATAGGCCACCACCTCACGCAGAAGGGCGGCGTCATCAATGGTGTGCCCGGTGACTGGGTTGTACTTGATGACCACCGAACGATGCGGGAAAAAGGCACTCGGTGACGTGCGGGCACGAAGCACCACGGCGTTGCCCGAACCAGTGAGTTGCTCGACGTCACTAAGCTCAGGCTCCCCGCCAAAGCGGCGCGAGAGCATCTGTGAGGCTTCCGCCACCACGGCATCCGCCACAGATTTTTTCTTGGACTCGTGTCCCATCGGATTCACTTGCTTGCCTGCTTCCACATATCGAAGGCCCAACTACATCACCGAGTTGAGCGACCTAGGACTCCTTCCCTGCCTTGTCGCCCTGAGCGGCCTTGGCTGCCTTCTCCGGCTTGAAATCCACGCCGGTCTCCTTGCGCTGCTCGGCAGGAATGGTGCCCGGAGCATCGGTCAATGGATCCACGCCGCCACCGGACTTCGGGAAGGCGATGACGTCACGAATGGAGTCGAAACCGCCCAGCAGGGAGACAATGCGGTCCCAACCGAACGCGATACCACCGTGCGGCGGGGCACCAAACTGGAAAGCGTCGAGCAGGAAGCCGAACTTTTCCTGTGCTTCTTCCTCACCGATGCCCATAACGTCGAAGACACGCTTCTGCACGTCTTGGTCGTGGATACGGATAGATCCGCCGCCGATCTCGTTGCCGTTGCAGACGATGTCGTAGGCGTAGGCCAGCGCCTCACCCGGGTTCTCGTCGAAGTTGTCCAGATACTCCGGCTTCGGCGAAGTGAAGGCGTGGTGTACCGCAGTCCACTTGGAGTGGCCCAGAGCCACGTCGCCGGAGGCGGTGGCATCAGCGGCAGGCTCGAACAGTGGTGCGTCCACAACCCAGGTGAAGGCCCAGTCGCCGTCCTTGATGAGATCCAGCTTCTTTGCAATCTCGCCGCGTGCTGCACCCAGAAGAGCGCGAGAAGACTTGGTGTCACCAGCCGCGAAGAAGATGGCGTCACCCGGCTTGGCGCCGACGTGCTCAGCAATGCCCTCGCGCTCGGCATCAGTAATGTTCTTGGCCACTGGGCCGCCCAAGGTGCCGTCCTCAGCGATGGTGATGTAAGCCAGGCCCTTCGCACCGCGCTGCTTTGCCCATTCCTGCCACGCATCGAACTGACGGCGCGGCTGGGAAGCTCCGCCTTCCATGACGACGGCGCCAACGTACTCGTTCTGGAACACGCGGAAAGTGGTGTCCTTGAAGAACTCGGTGCATTCCACGATCTTGATGTCGAAGCGCAGGTCCGGCTTATCGGAACCGTAGTACTTCATAGCGTCTGCGTAGGTCATGCGCGGAATCGGTGTCTTGATCTCGTAGCCGATGAGCTTCCACAGGGCGGAGATGATTTCTTCCGCGAGAGCGATCACATCGTCCTGATCAACGAAGGACATCTCGACGTCGAGCTGTGTGAACTCCGGCTGACGGTCCGCGCGGAAGTCCTCATCGCGGTAGCAGCGAGCGATTTGGTAGTAACGCTCCATGCCGGCCACCATGAGCAGCTGCTTAAACAGCTGCGGCGACTGCGGGAGTGCGTACCAGCTGCCCGGCTTGAGGCGGGCGGGCACGAGGAAGTCACGAGCGCCCTCCGGGGTGGAACGGGTCAGGGTCGGGGTTTCGATTTCAGTGAAATCATGGCTATCCAGGACCTGGCGAGCGGCGCGGTTAGCTGCCGAGCGCAGGCGCAGAGCCTCGTGCTGGCGCTCCCGACGCAGATCGAGGTAGCGGTACTTCAGACGAGTCTCTTCGCCGACCTCACCGGAGGAAGAAGGATCATCGATCTGGAATGGCAGCGCTGCAGACTTGTTGAGCACTTCCAGATCCGTAACGTTGACCTCAATCTCACCGGAGGCCAGGTTCGCGTTAGCGGAACCCTCTGGACGGGGCTCCACCACGCCGGTGACCTTAACGCAGTACTCGGAGCGCAGATCGTGGGCGCGCTCAGCCACCTCGGATTCACGGAAAACCACCTGGGCAACGCCGGAGCGATCACGCAGGTCAATGAAGATAACACCGCCGTGGTCGCGACGGCGCGCCACCCAACCCGTCAGGGTGACGGTCTCCCCCGCCATCTCTTTGCGCAGTTCGCCTGCCAAATGTGTACGCAGCACTCTCGATCAATCCCTTCTCATCGTTGACGCTCGCACCCACACACGCCACGCGTAGACAGCACGCGCCGAGGGATGCAAGAACTTGAACGGCCCAAGTCTACCGCCCGCACCAGACTTGCTCAGCGCTGGGGTAAACACCGAGCGCCGCCGAACGTCGAGCACTGGTACCCCCGCTTGACGCAGCTCCCCTCATCACACGCACATCACCGCCCGCATATGGCAAAATCTGGACCATGACTTTCAAATCTGGCGCCAACTTTGATGGCAAGCGAGCAAGCTCCGGCGGCGGGGGCCGCGGCGGCATGATCGCTACCGGCGGCGGCATTGGCTCCCTCCTCCTCATTGGCCTCTATCTCTTGCTTGGCGGCGATCTTGGTGACATCACCGAAAGCAGCCCTCAGCCCGACCAAACCCAGGTCGGCCCAGAGGAAAGCGGAGAGGATGCCTTCGCACACTGCCAAACTGCCGAGGACGGCAATAAGTACGACGACTGCCGCGTCATGTTCGCCGCCCAGTCCGTCGACAAGGTCTGGGCCCAGCAGCTGCCGGATCAGGCAGGCATCGAGTACGTCGAACCCGGCCGCGTCATCTTTAACAACACCACTATGTCCGGCTGTGGCCAAGCCTCCGGCGCCACCGGGCCGTTCTACTGCCCGGCCGATGAGTCCGCCTATTTCGACACCGCGTTCTTCGATCAGCTCCGCAACTTCGGTGGGGATAATGCACCTCTGGCACAGATGTATATCGTCGCCCACGAATTTGGCCACCACATTCAGAAGCTAGAGGGCACACTCAGCTTGTCCAATTACAACGAACCCGGCGAGGACTCCAACGCAGTGAAGATTGAGCTGCAAGCGGATTGCTATGCCGGACTGTGGGCACACTACGCCGACAAGGGTGAGGATGCTTTGCTCGAAACGATCACCGAACAGCAGGTCACCGACGCCGTCAACACTGCCCGCGCCGTGGGCGACGACAACATCCAGCGCCGCTCTGGCGGCGAGGTACGCCCCGATACCTGGACACACGGCTCCTCTGAGGACCGAGCACAATCCTTCCTCGCCGGATATAACAGCGGAAAGATGGAGCAGTGCGACACTTTGGGTCGAGGCGTATATAAGTCTTAATACCGAGCGTCAAAAATGTTGGTGTGTCCACCGAAAGGCCACACCACCCCCAAATGTGCCACAAAATGTGCAGATTAAATTCAAATACATGAGGCGTTTACCTGCCGGCAATCTTGATGCTTTACCCTGATCAAGTTCCCGCCGGTTCGTGGTGGGATCCGCTCTGTCTTTAAAAACATAAAAGAACTGTGCGTGATGTCATCACCTGCACCGCAGCAGGTACGTTAATCCCCATCATTATTGACGCTTTTACCTTGCCCGCGGCAGCCCGCGCTTCCTCATCACGCAGCGTTCTCTTCATGAAAGGAACGACGTTTTGAGCACCGCCACGCCGACGATGCCTGATCTCGAAACGATGAATGGTAAGAACAAGGACTGGATTTGGCACTTGTTCTTCGGCGCCATCACCGCTGTTACTCTTGTCCTCTTCATCATTTGGGGCAACGGAGAGGTTGCTGAGGGCGCTAACAAGATCGTCCTTGTTACCGCGATCATCTTCGCCGTATTCATGGCCTTCAACATTGGTGGCAATGACGTCGCCAACTCTTTCGGTACCTCCGTGGGTGCGGGAACCCTCTCTATGAAGCAGGCCCTCGCTGTTGCGGCGGTTTTTGAGGTATCCGGCGCGATCCTCGCCGGCGGCGAGGTTACCGACACCGTCCGCTCCGGCATTGTGGACCTCGACGCCATTGACGGGCTCGACCCCATGGAGTTCGTCTACATCATGATGGCGTCGCTGCTCGGCGCTGCCATCTGGCTGCTCGTCGCTACCCGCATGGGCTGGCCGGTTTCTACGACCCACTCCATCGTCGGCGGTATCGTCGGCGCCGCGCTGACCGTCGGCTTCGTCACCGGCAAGGGCGGAATGGACATGGTGCAGTGGGGCGGCATTGGCACCATTGCTTTCTCCTGGGTACTTTCACCAGTTCTTGGCGGTGTTGCCGCTTACCTGCTGTTTAGGTGGATTAAGGCTTCCATCCTCGTCTACAACGACGCCGCAGACGAGCGTCTGCGCGACATCAAGGTTCGCCGCGCTGAGCTGCGCAAGGAGCACAAGACCCGCTTCGAGCGCATGAACGAGCTGCAGCAGATTTCCTACACCAACGCCATGGCCCGTGATGCCGCCCTCACCGCGGAAGATGATTACGATCCAGAGGCGCTCGAGTCCGACTACTACCGAGATTTGCACAACCTCAACAAGGATCTCGAGGACGTCAACGCGCACCGCGCACTAGAGAACTGGGTCCCGCTGCTGGCAGCATTGGGCGCTGTTATCATCTCCGCGATGATGCTCTTCAAGGGCCTCAAGAACACCGGCGTTGACTTCTCCACACTTGAGAACCTCCTTGTCATGGGCATGGTAGGTGCCGTGGTCTGGATGGCCGTCTTCATCTTCGCCCGCTCTCTGAAGAAGAAGTCCCTGTCCCGCTCCACCTTCCTCCTCTTCTCTTGGATGCAGGTCTTCACCGCCTCCGCCTTCGCGTTCTCGCACGGCTCGAACGACATCGCCAACGCCATCGGCCCCTTCGCCGCCGTCTTCGATGTCCTGCAGACCAACCGGATTTCTGACGAAGTCACCGTCCCGCTGCCGGTCATGGTGGCTATGGGCATTGCCCTCGTTTCTGGCCTGTGGTTCATCGGCCGCTTCGTTATCCAGACCGTCGGTTCCGGCCTGACCCAGATGCACCCCTCCTCCGGTTTCGCCGCTGAGCTGGCTGCCGCTGCCGTTGTCATGGCAGCCTCCCTCCTAGGCCTCCCGGTTTCCTCGACGCACATCCTCATCGGTGCTGTCCTTGGCGTCGGCATCGTCAACCGCGCTGCTAACTGGAACCTGATGAAGCCCATCGCCCTCGCATGGGTCATCACTCTCCCAGCCGCCGCTGCCATCGCAGCTGTGACGGTCTCCATCCTGCGCGTCGTGTTCTAGTCTCAACACAACACGCGCACAGGGCATCGTACCCAGTCGCCGCGAGTCTCCTGCCGCCTCGGGATACTCGCGGCTTCTTTGTTTTCTCTGTCCACCAGCGACCACTGGGGTTTGAGAGCACCCGTACACTGGGACGGCATGAGCGATAACTCCCTGGCCAGATTCTTTTCCGCATTCAACGACATTGAGCAGTTTCTCCGCCAGGCCGTCGGGGCCAAGAACTCCGACTCCTTCTGGTGGATTGTCGACCGCGCACACGACAAACACCTGCTCAGCAAGCGCCAGGCAGAGCAGCTCAAGGACTTAGGTAATCTGCGCAACGCCATCGCCCACGGCCGCTATTTCGACGGCGAGCCCATCGCTACCCCGCACCCACAGGTGCTGGCGCAGCTAGAGAACCTCCAGCGGCTTCTTACAGATCCGCCCACGGCACAGTCCTTACTCGCCAACCGTGAGGTCACCACACTTGGCCCCGATACCCCGATCATGGAGGCTCTCCGGCTCATTAATAGGACCGGCTATTCGCAGATCCCGATTTATGATTCCGGCGCTTACCAAGCCCTCCTCACGACCAATGTCATCGCCCGCTGGGTCGCAGCAGATTTGGGAGACGATGGTGTGGTCAACGCGGCGTCGATTAGCGCCGTTCTAGAGTTTGCAGAGAAGAAGGACAGGGCCGAGTTCCTTCCCCGCAACGCCAGTGCGCAAGAGGTCATCGATGCCCTCACCGAACCCGCGGCGGACGGCACGCATCCTAGTGCGGTTCTCCTTACCGAGCAGGGCAAGCCTTCGCAGCGCCCGCTCGCCATCGCAACGCCAGCGGATCTTGCAGTCTTGGTCGACGCCCTTGAGTGGGAATAATTACCCGGCTAAACTTTGTTGACATGTCACAGAGAGGAGTATGGCATGCAATTTAGAGTCTTTAGCATCGGTGATGTCACGCAAGATCCCACCACCGGTCGCACCCCCACCGAGGCCGAGCGCATCCGCGCTATGACAGAAATCGCCCTCAAGGCAGAGGAGGTGGGCCTCGACGTCTTCGCCACCGGCGAGCACCACAACCCACCCTTCGTCCCGTCCGCACCCACCACCCATCTGGCCTACATCGCGGCGCAGACGAAGAACCTGCACCTCTCCACTGCCACCACGCTGATCACCACCAACGACCCCGTCCGGCTTGCAGAGGACTACGCTTTTCTCCAGCACCTGGCTGACGGGCACATCGATCTCATGCTGGGCCGCGGTAACACCGGTCCGGTTTACCCGTGGTTTGGCAAAGATATCCGCGAAGGCATCCCTCTGGCGGTGGAGAACTATCACCTGTTGCGCCGCCTCTGGCGCGAACCTGTCGTGTCCTGGCAAGGAAAGTTCCGCACCCCACTGCAGGGATTCACCTCCACACCGGCGCCGCTTGACGGTATCCCGCCCTTTGTGTGGCACGGATCCATCCGCTCCCCGCAGATCGCTGAGCAGGCGGCCTATTACGGTGATGGTTTCTTCCACAACAACATCTTCTGGAACAAGGAACACACCGCGAAAATGGTGAACCTCTACCGCACCCGCTACGAATCCTACGGTCATGGTCGCGCGGATCAGGCCATCGTGGGCCTCGGCGGGCACGTCTTCATCGGGTCTACCGAGCAGGAGGCGAAGGATTTCTTCCGCCCCTACTTCGACAACGCTCCGGTCTACGGCCACGGCCCTTCCTTGGAAGAATTCACCGCACAAACCCCGCTGACGGTAGGCACGGTGGAGCAGGTGGTAGAACGAACCCTGCAGTTCGCCGACTGGGTGGGCGACTATCAGCGCCAGCTCTTCCTTATCGATCATGCCGGCCTCCCGCAAGAGGTGGTGCTGGAGCAGATTGAGATTCTAGGGACGCAGGTCGTCCCTGAGCTGCGCCGCCGCTTTGAGGAGCGCCGCCCGGATCATGTACCTTCTGACCCACCAACGCACGCCACGCTCGGTAGTTATGAGCCACACGCGTTGGTCAATCCTGGAGAGGAGAAGTAGATGCGGTCACTCGTTGTCGTTACGGCCGGGTTGTCATCGCCGTCCTCGACGCGCGCGCTTGCCGACGCCCTCTCGGCCGCCACCTCCGCCCACGTCACCGCGCGGGGCGAAGGCACCGACATCACCGTCGTGGAGCTCCGGGACCTCGCGAGCGAGCTAGCTGAAGCAATGACGAACTGGGTTTCGCCCACGCCCCGCCTTAACGCGGCTCAGTCCGCGGTGCTGGATGCCGACGGCCTCATCGCGGTCAGTCCCGTGTTCCAGGGCAGTTACTCGGGACTGTTCAAGATGTTCTTCGACACCTTGGAGCCGCATTCCTTGGAGGGGCTTCCTACCCTCATCGCGGCCACGGGCGGCTCCAGCCGTCACGCCCTAGTGTTGGATTATGCCCTGCGCCCACTACTCAATTACCTGCATGCCACGGTGGTCCCCACCGGGATCTTCCAGGCCACGGAGGACTTTGGCACTGCTGAGGGCGCGCGCAATGAAAAGCGCATCGAGCGCGCCACGGGCGAGCTCGCAGACCTCATGGTGCGCCCGCTCGACCGCGTAGCTGGCCTTGCCGGCTCTCTCGGCGAACCGCGCAACACGCACCAGGGTTCTACCGGGAAGGCACCTGATTCGGGCTCAGGGGGATTCCGCGAACTCCTGTCCCGCCACGACGGCCAACCGGGCTAAGCAACTACTGGGGGCGCTCGGTACTATCGTAAGGCGTAACTTATCTAACGCTTCTAAGGAGGTTTAACCCCCCATGACAATTAGCGTGACCGACATCTTCTCGATCGGTATCGGTCCCTCCTCCTCCCACACCGTGGGCCCGATGCGTGCTGCTAAGGCCTTCCTCGAGACCCTTGAGCAACACCCGGCAAAGGTCCACATCGAACTGCGTGGCTCTTTGTCCGCTACCGGCCGTGGACACGCTACGGACCGGGCCGTCATTCTAGGCCTCGCCGGGTGGGATCCGCTCTCCGTTCCGCTCGATGCTGAGCCACGCGCAGATGCCTTCATCCCCACCGAGGGCAGCATCAGCGGCCCAGCAGGTGAGGTGGACTACAGCATCGAATTCAACAACGAGCCGGTGCCCGAGCACCCGAACTGCCTCATTTTCACTGCTTGGGACGAAGACGGCTCCATCCTCGCCGAGAACGCGGAGTATTTCTCCGTCGGTGGCGGGTTCATCCTGTCCCGCGAGGAGTTTGATGCCCAGCTTCAAACCGACTCCGGCGTTCCAGCAGGTGTCGCCGCGGCGACTGCTGAGGACACCGTTCCTTATGAGTTCCAATCGGGTGAGCACCTGCTTCACCTGTGCGCTGCCAATGACATGGCCATTTGGGAGATCGTTGCGGCAAACGAGGCTGTGCTTCACCGCGACGAGGGCGGTCTCGACTACGTCTACCAACACCTCGACCTTGTGTGGGACATTATGCGCGAATGCGTGACCGAGGGAATCTCCACCAAGGGAATCTTGCCTGGTGGCCTGCGCGTCAACCGCCGCGCGCCGCAGATGTACCAACAGTTGTTGGCCAAGCAGGACGACGAATCCTGTGGCTTCTCTGCGATGGAGTGGGTAAACCTCTACGCGCTCGCCGTCAACGAGCAGAATGCCGCCGGCGGCCGCGTCATCACGGCGCCGACGAATGGTGCTTGTGGCATCATCCCGGCAGTGCTCCATTATGCCCGCGACTTCATGGCGGACTTCACGCGCGCCGATGCCCGCCGCTACCTGCTGACCGCGGGTGCCGTTGGCATCATCATCAAGTCCAATGCCTCCATTTCAGGCGCCGAGGTGGGCTGTCAGGGTGAGGTAGGCTCCGCCTCCTCTATGGCTGCGGCCGGCATGGCCGAACTGCTTGGGGGAACTCCGGCACAGGTAGAGAATGCTGCCGAGATCGCGCTTGAGCACAACCTCGGCTTGACCTGCGACCCGGTCGGCGGCCTCGTGCAGATTCCCTGCATCGAGCGCAACGCCATCGGTGCCGTCAAGTCCATTAACGCCGCACGCCTGGCCCGCATGGGCGAGGGAACGCACCACGTTACCCTCGATAACGCGGTGCGCACGATGGCCGAAACGGGGCGCGACATGCTCTCCAAGTACAAGGAGACCTCGCTCGGTGGTCTAGCGAAGACGATGGGCTTCACCGTCTCCCAGGTGGAGTGCTAGACCAGCTGACGAAGCTGCTTGACGACGTCCCCCACGGGGACGTCGTGCTGCTCGTGCGCGCGCAGATCCTTGAGCGCCACGGTGCCAGACTCTAGCTCTTGGTCACCGAGGACGAGGGCGAAACGCGCGTTGGCGCGGTCCGCGCCCTTCATCGCGCCTTTGAGGCCGCGGTCACCGAAGGACATGTCCGCGGAAATACCGGCCTTGCGCAAGTCATTAATGATGCTGACCATTTTCTTTTTTGCTGCAGCGCCCAAGGCCACGCCGTAGACGGCCACACGCTCGTCGACGTCATCGAGCTCCACGCCCTCGGCTTCCAGGGCCAAAACCGTGCGGTCCACGCCGAGGCCATAGCCGATGCCGGACAGCTCCTGCCCGCCGAGCTGGGCCATGAGGCCGTCATAACGGCCGCCGCCACCAATGCCAGACTGCGCGCCTAGACCATCGTGGACGAATTCGAAACAGGTCTTCGTGTAATAGTCGAGGCCGCGGACCATGCGCGGGTTGATGGTGTAGGACACGCCCATGTCATCGAGCAGGCCGGTGACCGTCTCGAAGTGCTCGCGGCATTCGGCGTTGAGGTGGTCGAGCATGAGGGGGGCGTCGACAAGCTGCTCCTGGACCTCCGGGCGCTTGTCATCGAGAACGCGCAAGGGGTTCAGCTCCGCGCGGGCCTTGGTTTCCTCATCCAAGTCGAGCTTGAACAGGAACTCCTGCAGCTTCTCACGATAAGCGGGGCGGCACTCGTGGTCTCCCAAGCTCGTAAGCTCGAGGCGGAACTGGCTCAGTCCCAGGCTGCGGTAGGAGCGATCCGCCAAGGCAATGATCTCTGCGTCCAGCGCCGGATCATCCACGCCGATGGCCTCCACTCCGACCTGCTGCAGCTGGCGATAGCGGCCCGCCTGCGGGCGCTCGTAGCGGAAGAAAGGACCATAGTAGTTCAGCTTGACCGGCAGTTGGCCGCGGTCGAGGTTGTGTTCAATGACCGCACGCATGACACCAGCGGTGCCTTCTGGGCGCAGTGTCACGGAACGATCGCCACGATCGGCAAAGGTGTACATTTCCTTGGACACGACATCCGTGGACTCCCCCACTCCGCGGGCGAACAACGAGGTGTCCTCGAAGATTGGGAGTTCGATGTGTTGGAAGCCGGACAGGTGTGCCTGGTGCACGAAGGTGTCGCGCACCTTGGCAAAGATGGCCGATTGCGGCGGGACGTAGTCCGGCACACCTTTAGGCGCGGACAGGGCTTTGAACTGCTTCTTATCACTCACGCCCTTTAGAGTACATCCCCCGCTGCGCGTAGAAACGGATTAGTCGCGCGTTCACGACGCATAGTCGTGGTCGGGCCATGGCCCGGCAAGATAGCGAGGGAGTCATCGAGGCCCCACACCGGGCCGCGCAAGGAACGCTGCATCGCGGCGTGGTCGGAGTGCGGCAAGTCGGTGCGCCCGATGGAGCCCTTAAACAGCACGTCGCCCGTTAGGGCAACCCCCTCAGCCACGAGAATGACGCATCCGGGCGAGTGACCTGGTGCATGGAGCAGCTTGAGCTCAAGGCCAACCAGATTCAACGTTTCTCCACCGATCAAGTCGCGGCGGTCCGCTACCTGCTTCATGGAGGCGGCAGCAAAGAGCATCTGCGATTCGGGAGACACACCGGAGCCATCCACGAGCATGAACGCGTCATCCGGGTGGATGTAGACCGGTAGATCGAACTCGGCAGCATCTCGTGTGTGGTCAATGTGACCGTGAGTGAGCACGACGGCCTCAAACTCCAAGGACTTCTCACGCGCGAGCTGCTCGAGCTTCTCGCGCGTGTGCATCCCTGGGTCCACGATGAACGCCCGGGATCCGTTAGCCACCACATAAGTGTTGGTTTTATAGGGCCCGGCGGCGAAACCGTAGATTTCGGGAGCGCTCATTACTTGAGGGCTGCCAAAGCTGCGTCGTAGTCCGGCTCAGTCGTGACCTCCGGAACCAGCTCGGTGTAGGTCACCTTGTGGTCCTCGTCGGTGACGATGACCGCGCGGGCGAACAGGCCCTTGAGTGGGGACCCCTCTAGCACGAGGCCCAGCTTATCCGCGAAGTCAGAGCGGAAGTCAGAGGCGCTGACGACATTCTCAATGCCCTCAGCTGCGCAGAAACGCTCCTGTGCGAACGGCAGGTCACGAGAGACAGACAGAACAACAGTGTTCTCCAGTCCAGCCGCCTCCTCGTTGAACTTGCGCAGCTGCGCCGCGCACACACCAGTGTCGACGGATGGGAAGCATGAAACGACGAGGCGCTTGCCGGCGAAGTCTGCCTTGGTCAGCTCTGCCAGATCGGTACCGACAAGGGTGAAGTCCGGCAGGACCTCACCAACCTTGGGCAGCTCGGCGTTGGTTTCGACGGGTTCATTCTGAAAATTCGTTGTAGCCATGGCACCCAAGCGTACTGACGCGCGGGGCGTCGCGCCATGATGTAGGACGGTGCGGTTAGGATAGGTGAGTCGAAAGTTGTGAACCACCACTGTGGAGGAAACATAGGTGTCTACTAACAGCCAGCGCTTGGATGATGCGCTCAACCAGCTCGATCGCGAGCTGAAGTCCCGCGACCGTAAACAGAAGAGCCGCCCACTTGGCGTTGTTGTGATGGCAGCCGTCGTCATTATTGCCCTCGTCGGCGGAATCTGGTTCTTGGCTACCCGCTCGTCGGAGGAAGAGGAGATTCAGGCCGAGGAGAGCTCGGCCGCGGAGACCACAACCGAAGCCCCCACCGCCGAGCCTTTGACCGGCAAGCGTGCCACACCGCTGGGTGACACCGTAACGTGTGAATACCCAGAAGCAGGTGACGCCTCCCGTGAGGTGCCTACGCCTAACGGCAAGGACATTCCAGCCAAGGGTGAGGTGACCGTCAACTTCGCCACCAAGCAGGGCGACATCGAGATGACCCTCGACCGCTCCCTGGCTCCGTGTACCGTCAACGCAATCACGGACATGATTTCGGCGAAGTACTATGACGACACCGTGTGCCACCGCATGACCGATGGCACCATCTTCGTTCTGCAGTGTGGCGACCCGACCGGCCAGGGCGCCGGTGGACCGGGCTTCCAGTTTGCCAACGAGTACCCCACCGATGAGTCTGACGATGCCGCCAAGGCACAGCCTGCCCTGTACCCGAAGGGCTCCATCGCGATGGCCAACGCCGGCGAAGATACCAACGGTTCGCAGTTCTTCATTAACTACAAGGACTCGACGCTTCCTCCCTCCTACACCTACTTTGGTGATTTGACGGAGAAGGGTCAGAAGACCATCGACGCTATCGCTGCTAAGGGCGTCAAGGATGGACAGTCTGACGGAGAGCCCGCCGAAGAGGTGCGCATCACCAAGGCAACCATCGAGGGATAAGTTTTACCCCCTTTACGGTGATTAGCCCCACTCGCGTTCAGCGAGCGGGGCCATTTCTTTATCACTCCGCCCCACCCCATCCAGTACTAAGAATTTCTTAGCCTTGAGCAGTTCATTTGGCAAACCACTCACCCACCACGGGCACCTCTGTTTAATATCCCCAGCTCACATACGGCGGCCAGCAGATACACAGACTCACCAACTAATTGCCAAATCTCTTGCAAATCGCACAATGTCTCAGTAGCATCTGTGAGGTCTTTGAAATTCCCGAGATCTTAAGGAACGAGAATGAAGTTCTTCTCCCGTAAGGCCCTTGTTGCTGCCGCTACCGCTGCAACCGTTTCCCTGTCCGGCGTGTCCGTTGCTTCCGCTGAGGACACCGCTGAGGACACCACAGTCGTAACCAACGAGTCCGCAGACTCCGAGACCACCACGGACAACGACAAGGAGACCGACAACTCCGAGTCCACCACGGACAACAACAAGGAGACCGACAACTCCGAGTCCGAGAACGACAAGGAGAAGGAAGAGGAGTCCTCTTCTTCCTCCTCCAACGACTCTGAGGGTTCCTCCATCACCGACATGAAGCCGTCTGAGATCCGCGACTGGATCGCAGTCTTCACCGCCATCATCGGCGCTCTGGGCACCGTCTTCGCCTTCTACCAGAAGAACTTCGCTCCTAACGCGAAGTAATTCGGTTTCTCTTTCCACCCTCTCCAAAGATTAGGACACTCCACCATGAAGTTCTTCTCCCGTAAGTCCCTCGTTGCCGTCGCTACCGCTGCAACCATCACCTTCTCCGGCACCGCTGTTGCTTCCGCTGCTCCGGTCGAGAACGATAGCTCCTCCGCTGCTTTCTTCGCTCTCTCCTCCGACGATGAGGGCAACGTCAGCCCGAAGGAGATCCGCGAGTGGATCAAGGTTATCACCTCCATCATCGGCGCCATGGATGACGCATTGCGTCTCGGCGACAAGCTCGCTGGCAACTAAGCCGCAAGCACGTAAGTCTCCTCCCGCGTTCAACGCGCCGGAGGAGATTTTTCGTTTTGCGGGCTGGCCATCCCCCGTTTGACCGTTACTGCCCTAGACACTGCTGCCCTGGACGTGCTGCCTTAGTTGCCAAAGTTTTCCCTCCCGCCCCGGGGATCGGGCTATGTTTTCGTCACGTAGGGCAGTCTGGTCCCCACCCCATGAGGCTCGCGCTCTCGTGTGGAATGGAGAAAGGTGTCTCGGCACGTCCTTCAGGACTCCAACCCTCACAGTGGTTAGCAGGTCTAACAGCTGGCGAGAATCTATTCGCTATCCTTTTGCGAGTCTTCTTCGACTTCTTCGATGCGCTCGGCGCCGAGGATATCCTTAAACACTGAAGCGTCGACAAGCTGGCCACGGCGGATGACCGAAATCTGACCAGTCGGTTCCAGAATCATAAGCTGGACGTCGCTACGCCGTCCGAGCCCCGCCTTGCGCACAGCGGAATTGATATCCCTCTCGGTGATGTGCGCAAAATGCATGTTGTCCTCTTGCAGTTCCCCCTTGTACACCAAAAGGACCGGTTTTCGGTCAATGAACCTCGACCACCTCACCAGCTGTCTGAAGGTGCCGAAAGCGGCCTCCAACAACATGAGCGTAAACAATCCGATGATGCCGGCGGCAAGCGTGGGCGGGTTGCCTACGATGACGCGTCCCGAAACCGCACCAAACATAATGATGATGACAGCATCTGAGGCCGTGATAGACGTCAGCACCCGACTACCGAAAAGCTTGACCAAGAGCATGAAAGCCAAGTAGATGCCCAGCGTTGCGAACATCACCACCGGGATGCGGTGAGGCTCGATGCCGAGCTGATACATTGCCTCGCGTCCAAATAGCCTCAGTGTATCCACAGCTTCCCACCATACCTTCCGCATGCGAAAAGCCCGCACCTCAGTGCGGGCTTTAGGAACGAGACTGACTAGATGTTGAACTGCTTGCGCAGCTGCTCAATCATCTGCTGTACCGGAGCCGGTAGCGCGCCTGCCGGCAGGTTAATAGCGCCAATCACAGCGGCAATGGCAGCAGCAATGGCCACGGTGATCCCCACGCCCAGGCCGACGGAGGACGCTACATCCTTGTTGGAGCCGTTATCCTTCGGATCCTTCGGGTTCTCTGGGTCCTTCGGGTCCTCGTCGTTACCCGCGCCCTCAAGGGTGATAGGCAGGACAGCCTTAGTACCAGCATCCGTGGTGATGGACAGCTTCTGCTCGCCCTCTAGGCCCTCCGGGATGGTGAGCTTGACGGTTGCGCGGCCACGCTCGCCAAACTGCTCATCACCCGGCTGTGCTGCGTTATCAATGTCTTCCTCAGCCTTAGCGTCACCCAGTGCAACGGTGACCTTCTTAGCCTGCGGCTCCTCAGCGTTGGAGTAGTTCAGGGAAGACAGGTCAATGGTAATCTCGCTGCCCGGCTTCAGGTCCCCCTCAATGTGAGCACCGATCTGACCCTGGCCGGTGCGGACCTTGGACTCTCCGGACGCAATGTAGTCAATCATCGCCTGGGTGTCCATGTGGCCAACGTCATTGCGGTTCTTGATGGAACCGGGCTCGAAGAAGCCATCGCCGCCTGCTTCCGTATCGCTGGATGCGAGGAAGGAGGACAGAGCAATGCTGTAATTCTTGTTCGGGTCAATCGGTTCACCGTTAATGGTGACGGACTTAACGCGCTTGCCTTGCTCAGCCTTCTGGTCGTAGACAACGGTGACGTTGTTGGACAGGCCTAGAGCCAGACGTGGGCGGGACTGGCCAGGCTTCCACTGGTTTTCCAGTGCGGTGATGAAGTCAGCTCCGCTGACCTCAGCGGTAATCACGGAGTTTCCGAAAGGCTGAACAGCAAAGATGTCCTGGTATGTAACGTCACCTTCCTTGAGGTCGGCGCGCACACCGCCCGCGTTCATGACGCCAATTTCGATGTCCTTGCCCGCCGGCTTGGCTAGAGCGTAGCGCTGACCTTCCGCAATGAAGTTGTTAAGGGTGGACTCCACACCGCGGTTGGAACCGGTGTCCTTGCCCTCATCAGAACCGCGGTACATGGCCTTCTCAGTGGTACCAGCAGTCTTAGCACCCTCAATCTCCGCTACCTTCTTTGCTTCCTCGACGACCTTAGCTACCTCGGGGTCGTCTTCGAGGCCCTGCAGCTGGGAGAAGACCTCTGCGTCGGCCACATCGTACTGCTTGAGATCAATCTTGGTGATCTTCTTCTCGGCCTTGTCGTAGGTGATGTCGGCGTCGTTAAGCACCTTGCCGTACTCGTAGCCCTGTGCCCAGTACAGCGGCAATGCGCCGTCACGGGCAATTTCGCCCTGGGTCTTGACGTGAGTATCACCGCCGAAGAGGATGTCCACGTCCTTGCTGAAGCCCTCAGCGAACTGCTGGGCGTCCTCGTGCATGAGCGCCACAACCACCTCTGCCTCGCCGGACTCTTTCAGACGGGCGGCTTCCTTATTGGTGGCCTCGACCGGGTCGGAGAATTCGACGCCCGGGATGGACGCAGCGGACACCTTGTACTTGGTGTTCTCGGTGACGGTACCAACGAAGCCCACCTTCACACCGTCTACCTCCTTGACGAAGGAAGCATCGAGCAGGGGCTTGCCATCTTTGGTGACGTTGGCGCCCAGGATCGGGAAGTTGGACTGGTCCTTGATACGGCCCATCAGGTCATCGGTGCCCTTGTCGAACTCGTGGTTGCCCACGGCCGTGACATCGAGATTCATAGCATTGAGGGCCTCGTTGGTGTACTTGTCCCCAGAAATCGCAGACACGAAAGCGGAACCGCCAACGTTATCACCGGAGGAGGTCAAGGCGTACTCCTGGTCCTTGTTGACGGCCTTAATGAGCGCAGCCATGCGAGCAGCACCCATCTCGGAGTAACCAACCAGTTCCTCGGTTTCTTTATCAAAGTTTTCGGCCAGCTCAAGGTGGCCGTGGAAATCGGTGAAGTTGGTGACGGAGAAGGTCACCTGGTCGGCCTCAGCGGCGAAGGCAGGTGCGCCGGAGACGGCAACGGCGGTGACTGTGGTGGCGGCCAACAGCTGGCCAAAGCGGCGGAAATTCACGTGGTACTCCTGAAGATGAGAGGAATCTTGTCCACGCGTTTATAACGCATCCATCACGGTGGCGCAGGGCTCGCTAACGCTGCCACCTGCAGGTTCACCTAGTGTCTTCCCCGTTTTCATCCCTGCGCAACCCAGTGTTCAACCACACACCCCCCGGTTGAGGGGTGGTGGTTTAGCCGTGGGCCTCAGTTCGCCTAGGCGGTGACGCGGTAAACGTCGAAGACTCCCTCGGTGTTGCGCAGCGTCGTCATGAGCTGCCCCAGCTGCTTGGTATCGGACACCGAGAAGGTAAAGCGAACGGTCGCGATGTGGTCATCGCCGCGGTTGGACGTCATCGATAGCACGTTGAGGCTCTGCTCGCTGAAGATACGAGTCAGCTCAAAGAGCAGGCCCTGGCGGTCGATGGCCTCAAGTTGCAGCGTTGCGGAGAAAGCACCAGAAGACTTCGGCCCACCGGCCCACTCCACCTGCATCATGCGCTCCGGCTCGGACTTCAGCTTTTCAGCGTTGGTGCAGTCAGCACGGTGCACAGACACCCCACCGCCGCGGGTAACGAAGCCAAAGATGGCGTCTCCTGGCACGGGCTGGCAGCACTTCGCCAACTTGGCCATGACGTCTGGGCTTCCCTCCACCAGAATGCCGGTGCCGGATGCGGAATCCTTCGTATGCTGCGCGCGGGAGTTCTCCAGCTCACTCAGCGGGGTGCGCGAAGCCAAGGCATCGACAGCGTCATCTTGATCCCCAAAGAGAGCCATGAGCTGATTAGCAACGTGCTGCGCCGATACGTGGCCCGCGCCGATAGCGGTGTACAACGCATCCACGTCGGGATAGTGCAGCTGCTCGGCCACCTGCTTCATCGAGCTGGCGGTGAACAAGCGGTGCATGGGCAAACCACCGCGCTGAACCTCAGCGGCCAGGGCATCGCGCCCGGCTTCAAGATGCTCCTCACGGCGCTCTTTGGCAAACCACTGCCGCACCTTCGTCTTCGCCCGGGGCGACACCAAGAACTCCTGCCAATCCCGCGACGGTCCTGCGTTCGGATCCTTCGAAGTGAAAATTTCCACCTTGTCGCCGGACTTGAGCTCAGACTCCAAAGCCACGAGTTTGCCATTGACCTTGGCGCCGATACACCTGTGCCCCACCTCGGTGTGCACAGCGTAGGCAAAGTCAACGGGGGTGGAACCGGCAGGCAGGTTAACCACGTCGCCCTTCGGCGTAAACGCAAAGATCTGCTTAGCGGTCAGGTCATAGCGCAAGGAGTCGAGGAACTCGTTGGGATCTGCTGCTTCCTTTTGCCAATCCAGCAGCTGGCGCATCCACGCCATCTGGTCGACTTCTTCCTGGTGGCCGGAATTCTTGCCTTTGGTTTCCTTGTAGCGCCAATGCGCCGCCACGCCGAACTCAGCGTTGTAGTGCATCTCGTGCGTGCGCACCTGCACTTCAAGAGTGGAGCCACCGGCCGCAATCACGGTGGTATGCAGCGATTGGTACACGCCGAAGCGTGGTGAGGAGATGTAGTCCTTGAAGCGCCCCGGAAGAGCCTGGTACAGCGAGTGCACTACACCGATCGCCGCGTAGCAAGAATTAATGTCATCGACAAGGATGCGAATACCGACGAGATCAAAAATCTCAGCGAAGTCACGTCCGCGCACAATCATCTTCTGGTAAATCGACCAGTAGTGCTTCGGGCGGCCCATCACCTCGGCCTCGATGCCGTTGGCCTTCAGCGCCTGGCTAACCTGAGCCTTGATCTCTTTGAGCGCTCGATCGCGCGAGGGCGCACGGTCGGCCACCATGCGTACGATTTCGTCATACTTCTTCGGGTACAGGATGGCGAAGGCCAAATCCTCAAGTTCCCATTTGACGCTGGCCATTCCGAGGCGGTGAGCCAGCGGCGCGATGACGTCGAGAGTCTGGCGTGCCTTCTTCGCCTGCTTTTCCGGCGGGAGGAAGCGCATCGTGCGCATGTTGTGGAGACGGTCGCACACCTTGATAACCAACACGCGCGGATCAGTAGCCATTGCCACAATCATCTTGCGGATCGTTTCCGCTTCCGCAGCGGCGCCGAGTGCAACCTTGTCGAGCTTCGTAACACCATCGACGAGTCGGGCCACCTCAGGACCAAAATCACGAGTCAGATCCTCGAGCGAGTAGTCGGTATCCTCCACCGTGTCATGCAGCAACGCTGCTGCGACGGTCGTGGTGTCCATACCTATCTCCGCGGCGATGGTGGCTACCGCCAGCGGGTGCGTGATGTATGGCTCACCGGACTTGCGGAAAACGCCTTCGTGCAGACGCTGTGCCGTGGTGTAGGCGTTGTTGAGTAGTTCCGCGTCGGCCTTCGGATGAAACTCCCGGTGAATGGACATCAGAGGGTCGAGCGCCGGATTGATCTTTACTCTGCCGCCCGTGAGCGAACGAGCCAGGCGGGCGGACATGCCGCGGACGCCGCCTGGCCGCCATGCAGTCTTGTCCTGCTTTTCAGTCGTCATGTCTGCCTCCGCGAAGTAGCTTAGGCATACAACCTTAGTCCTTTGTCCCCATCTGGTTGAGCACAATCAGCGGAGAACCTTCCAGGCGCTCGCGGCCCTCCAGTCCCTGAACCTCGAGAACCACGACATTGCCCACGACCTCTGCTCCTGCGGACTCCAGGAGCAAGGTGGCGCCGTGGAGAGTGCCGCCGGTGGCGAGGACGTCGTCGACAAGCACAATGCGCTTGCCCTTGATGTCGATGCCGCTGTTGGGGATTTCCAGCGCGGCGGTACCGTACTCCAGCTCGTACTCTTGGGTCAGCACCGGTGGCGGCAGCTTGCCTTTCTTGCGAATGGCCAAAATACCTACCCCCAACTTGTACGCTACGGCTGAACCCAGCAGGAATCCGCGCGCATCGAGGCCGCCGATCATGTCAGCACCGAGCTCCTTGCAGGCCTCAGCCAAGCCATCGACAACGGCGGCGAAAGATTCAGCATCGGCCAACACCGGAGTCAGGTCCTCGAAAAGGATTCCTTCCTCCGGGAAATCCGGGACAAGGCGAACCTTGTCCTTCAGGGCTTGTGCTGCTGCGACGTAAATCTCGCTCACGACTCTTCCTTTGTTTCGGTTGCTTCATTTCGGGTATAGCCCCAGCGGTCGAGATTCCACCCGATACCCGCAGGGCCAGTGTAGGGCACCACGCCAGTCACAGCGCGATCAACGATGAAGGTTCGGGGCTGCGCGGCGATGGGAATAGACGGCAGCTCCTCCCAAAGCTCTTGTTCCAGTGTGCGCAAAGCCGCAGCGTTCTTCACGCTGGCGGTGGGCGCGGAATACTCCCGCATCGGGTCGACGGCTCCAAGGTAGACGTCGATCTCCGGCAACCCCGTCGAGGGGTCGGCGTCCAATTGGGCACGGGATACACGCTCCCCGGAGCGATCCTCCACAGTGATCCCGGCTGGCTCGCAGGCTGCGCGTAGCTCCTCCACCATCGCTTTATAGCGCGGGTTAGGTGCCAAGTATCCGACGCCGACCGTATAGCCGGCGAGGCCGGAAGCAGTGGCGGTGTCTACAGGGACTGTGGTGAGCGACGCCATTTGTGATGCCACCGAATCACTGGTGCTCACTGTACGCACGGAGACAGCGGGTACCTCCACGCCGGATTCCTTTGCGGAAACATCTGCCATGCGTTGTGCATCGACACAGGCAGCGAAAGCGGCGCGTGCCCACGGCTGCGCAAAGGTGCCGGCTTCGGAGAAGACCAGAGTATCGGTCATGCTTCCCGCAACGGAGTTAACGTCGACCGGTTTTCCTTCTGCGTCCCGATTCAGCCACGACGGTGCCGCGGTAGGTGACTCGGCCACGCGCAGCTCGTCCGAGGTCACAAATGCAGCCGCATCCGCCGTGTTCGGCAGCATGACGATCTCCTTCAGCGACGGTTTGTCGCCGTAGTAGTTGTCGTTGGCGGTGAGTACGATGGCGCCGTCGTCCTCGACGCGATCAATGCTGTAAGGACCAAAGGAAATCTGTAGCTCGGGATCGAAACGGCCTGGTTCGGTAGAAAACCCCTCGCGCCACGCCTCCGCCACAGGCTGCAAGGTCGTCACGTCGTAGGCGTGAAGCGCCGCGTTGAGCTCCTCCATGCTAAGCCCTGCTCGCTTAGCTAACGCGTGGGCGGGCACCACCGTGCCCGTCCCAAACAGGTAGCGCCAGCGCGAACCAGCATCTGGGTTAAACCAGACGGTGAACTTCTTGCTATGCGGTGCACACTCCATCTCGGCTATGTCTTCCGCCAGCGGGAGGTGAGAGCCAAAGGTTTCGCTCAACTGCCCGGCGGTATATGCCAAAAGGTAGTCATCGCACGTCACCGGTTCGCCGTCGGCAAAGCGTGCCTGTTCCGTGAGCGTGAAGTCCACACGAGCGCCAACGCCCTCGCTCTCGGCCGGAACGTACTCAGCATCTGCCAGATCCGAGTTCGGAACCATTTGCCCAGCTGGGCCTGGCACGTACAACGCAGGGAACACGCGGCTGGCAAGCTGTGCGGCGCCCGCAGCTTCGCCCCAGGCAGAAGCCGCATTGCTGGTAGCGATTCGGGCGTCGCTTAGTACTGCAAAGCGCGGCGGCGGGACATCCTTGCCTGCCTTGTCCTCCTTCGCTCCGCACGCGGAAACGGTAAGAGCAACAGCGAGCAGTGCCGCGATTGATGAGGCGCGCACGATTTAGCGCCCAGGGCGCCAGGACGCGCCACCGGACTCTTCGCCGCGCGGCTTCGTTGCTTGCTCGGAGGCCGTGGATGGGGAAACTGCTGCCGGGGATACCACAGTGCGCGCGGGCTTCGGAGAATCATCGTCGGCGTCGTCTGCGTCCCCGCCTTCCGCCCGATAAGCGGCGACCTCAGCGTTATGCTTCTTGACGCTCTTGCGCTGGTTCGACAATGTCACCAGCAGCGTCGTTGCGAGGAAGATGGAAGAAAAGACGCCCTCGATAACGCCGATGAACTGGACTAAGGCCAGATCGCGCAGGGTACCGATACCCATCAGCCACACAGCGACGATGAACAAGGCGATAATCGGCAGCGCGGAAATGACCGAGGTAGAGATAGAACGCATCACGGTCTGGTTGATGGCTAGGTTGGTGAGATCGGCATAGGTCTTCTTGCGCTGGCCCTCCAGCCCAGTCGTGTTTTCGTCGACCTTGTCAAAGACAATGACGGAGTCGTAGAGGGAGAAAGTAAGCACGGTCAGCAGGCCGATAATGACCGCCGGTGAAACCTCAATTCCGAAGAGGGCGTAGATACCCGAAATGAAAACACCGTCAAAGATAAGGGCGAGGATGGCGGCAAAAGCCATATCACGCTGCAGGCGAACCGCCACGTAGATAGTGGCGAGCACCAGGAAGACCGCCATGGCGATGACCATTCGCTTGGTAATCGACGCACCCCACGATTCCGAGACCGTCGAAGAACCGATCGCGTCCGGGCTGGGCTTGCCGTTTTCATCCTTGACTTGGAACTCTTCAAAGATGGCCTGGCGTGCCTGATTCACCTGATCCTGGGACAGGCGCTCGGAGGTGATTTCCAATGTCTCCGAGGAACCGGCGCCCACAATCTGCACCAGCTCCGGTGTGACACCGGTGGCATCCGTAAAGGTTTCCTCCACCTGCTCGGTGGTGAGGTCCCCTGCCGGCATGTTGAGCTTGGTACCGCCCTCAAAGTCGAGGGACAAGTTAAAGCCGCGAAGCGCAATGGCCAAAATGGACGCGATGAGCAGCACGCCGGCGATGGTGTACCAGGTTTTAGCCCTGCCCACGAAGTCGAATCCGCTTCCGTCCACGTAGAGACGGTCGAAGCGGGAAATCTTGCGGTTAGTGGTTTCGACAGCCATGTTTACTTCTCCTCATCCGCAGCAGTGGCAACGGGTTTCTTGGCCGGTTTGGCATAAAAGCCGCGTTCGCGACGCTCCTCCACAAGGTTGTAGATGCCACCAAGGCCATTCATCGAAGGTCTAGCGAAGGCCGGGCGGCTGCCGAGGAGCTGCATGAGCGGTGCCATGATCAGGAAGGATACGACGAGGTCGAAGATCGTGGTCAGTCCCATGGTGAAGGCAAATCCCTTGACCGCACCGATGGACAGGAAGTAGACCACGACGGAACCGATCAGGGTAACGGCCTTACCCGTGACGATCGTTGCACGGGAGCGTTGCCAACCTGTGCGGGTGGCGGAGCGGAATGTGCGGCCGCCCAAGAGCTCATCCTTCATACGCTCGTAGTAGACCACGAACGAGTCAGCCGTGGCGCCAATACCGATGACCAAGCCCGCCATGCCGGACAGGTCCAGCGAGTAGCCAATCCAGCGGCCCAGCAGAACCAGAGCACCATAGAGCAGGACACAGGTGGCGATGAGCACCAGCAAGGCCACAGCGGACAGTGCGCGGAAGTAGTACATGGAGTACAGGGAGACCAAGATCAGGCCGACGATACCCGCAATAAGCGCTGCCTCAAGAGCCGCCTTACCCAGTGACGGAGGCACGGTTTCCACCGTTCCGCCCGGCTCGCCGTTAGCGCCCGTAAAGGACAACGGGAGCGCACCGTAGCGCAGGTTGTTGGCCAAGTTCTGGGCTTCTTCCTGCGTGAAATCACCCGTGATGGACGTAGCAGAACCCACCGGAGTCGCGCCCTGGATAACCGGTGCGGAAATAACGGCCGAGTCAAGAGTGATGGCCACCTGCTTCTGCAGGTACTCCTGGGTCAGGGTAGACCACGTCTGAGAGCCGTTGGGGCCGTCGCCAGTCTTGAACGCGAAGCTGATCTCCATCTGGCCGGTTTGGCCGTTGAGACCGCCCTGAATTGGGGATTGGGTATCGATTTCGTTACCGGTCAGGCGGGTACCGTGTGGATCCTCAATCCCGTCCAGCAGCGGAGCCGGCATCAGGATATAGGGCTGCTGATTCGAGTAGTCACACGCCACGAGCGGCTTTGCCGGATCGTCAGTGCCGGCCAGCGGATCGGAATCAGCATCGCACCGCATCAGGCCCAGGGCCGCGGTTTGAACGGTGGGGTCCTCGGACTGGCGGTCCTTGAGGAGAACCTCGTTAACCTGGTCGCGACGTTCGGTTTCCTCCAGAGAGTTTGCCGGTTCCGGAAGCGGCTTTTCGCTCACGGTCGGGGCCGGGGACTTCTTCGCGTCCTTGTTTTCTTCCTTCTTGTCCTCACCCTGGGCAACATCAGCACTCTGGTTGAGCGCGTCGTGGATAGAGGCCAGTGCGTCATTCGCCTGCTCCGGTGCCACGATGCCATACTTGACCCAGCGGTTCGCCATATCCGTCATGGTCTTTTCAAGCTTGTCCAAGTCCGGCATCGGCTGTTCACCCACTGGGCGGAACAGCAGCTGCGAGGTTTGGCCTACAGCCTGCGCCTGGGAAGCGTCTTCGCCCGGCACCGTAATGACCAGGCTAGAGCCGCTGATAACGACCTCAGAGCCGGAGACGCCCATACCGTTGACACGCTGCTCCAGGATGTTGCGTGCCTGCTGCAGCTGATCCTGGGTGGGGTCTTCGCCCTGCGGAACGAGGGTTACTCGCGTACCGCCCTGCAAATCAATGCCGAGCTTGGGAGTCGGCGATTTATCGCCGGTGAAGAAGATAAGGGCGTAAACCACAATGACGATGAGCGCAAAGAGCGCCATTGCTCGTCTGGGCCACTGCCGTTGACGGCTGCTAACGCCACCACGTTTCGAAGCGGACACAAAGATCTCCTGTGTTGTGAGGAACAGGGCTAAAAATCATGGGTCATGGCAGCCACTGCCACGCACGTGCTGAGTGTCGCGGCGCCACCATGACTAAAGCACAGTCCATCATCGTACGTCATGGACCGGCATAATCCTTAACAGGTTTAAGGTGAGGCACCCGCAGTGTGACGAGTGCAACTTGTTTTAGAGCTTCGGAAAGCGTTCGTCCTCACCCTCCTCCGGCTCAGCCGCTGCTTCGTTCTGGGAAGCAATCGGCTCCGCGGAGCGCACGATGGCCATGGTGTCGAAGGTCATCACCGTGCCGTCCTTGACTCGCAAATCAACCTGTTCACCGCGGGCCTCCACCACGGTTCCGTGCAGGCCACCGGCCGTAATCACGTCTGAGCCTGGTCGCAACGAGGCTTGGAGCTCCTTCATCTGCGCTTGGCGCTTGCGCTGCGCGCGCATGGACATAAAGCTCGGCAAAATGACGAGGACGGCCAGAACAAGGAGAAGAATAAGTTGGGTTCCGTTCATAAAAGGCCAGTGTGCCAGACCTGCCCGTCTCCCGGCCAATTGCCGGGAGGATTAAAAGAGCGTGCCGCCGACAGTTCCTTCGGGCGCCTCAAGCCCTAGGTGTTGCCAGGCCGCTGCCGTGGCAACACGGCCACGCCCGGTGCGGGAGATCATTCCGGCCCGCACAAGGTAGGGTTCGCAGACCTCTTCCACGGTTGACGGTTCCTCACCCACTGCAATGGCCAACGTATTGACTCCCACGGGGCCACCACCGTGTCCTTTAATGAGTGCCTCGAGCACCGCGCGGTCAAGACGGTCCAGCCCACGTTCATCAACGTCGAAGACCCGCAGCGCTGCCTGGGCAGCTGCCACATTAATGTGCCCATCTCCGTTGACCTCGGCATAGTCGCGCACACGACGCAACAGCCGGTTGGCAATACGCGGCGTCCCGCGCGATCGGGAGCCAATCTCCACCGCGGCATCCTGGTCGATATCAACCTCCAAGATTCGCGCTGCTCGGGTAATCACCCGGGTGAGATCCTCGGTATCGTAATACTCCATTTGCGCAGTGAAACCGAAGCGATCACGCAACGGACCAGTCAGCATGCCCGCGCGCGTCGTCGCTCCCACCAGAGTAAAAGGTGGGATTTCCAGCGGGATGGAGGTCGCCCCCGGGCCCTTGCCCACGATGACATCGATGCGGAAATCCTCCATTGCCATGTACAGCATTTCTTCCGCGGGACGGGCGATGCGGTGAATCTCGTCGATGAAGAGCACGTCACCTTCCATGAGGTTCGACAGCATCGCGGCCAGGTCTCCGGCCCGCTCCAGTGCGGGGCCGGACGTCATTCGCA
The DNA here is from genome assembly GCF_001815785.1 of Corynebacterium sp. HMSC056F09. Lineage (NCBI taxonomy): Bacteria > Bacillati > Actinomycetota > Actinomycetes > Mycobacteriales > Corynebacteriaceae > Corynebacterium > Corynebacterium sp. HMSC056F09. The sequence goes on along the minus strand of NZ_KV821896.1, from coordinate 71,441 downwards.
GGGAACTTCCCAGCTCTTGAGCGATAATCATCGCCATCGTGGTCTTACCAAGTCCAGGCGGTCCAGATAGCAACACGTGGTCCGGGGTTACCCCGCGGTTCTTCGCACCATTGAGCACGAGCGATAGCTGTTCGCGCACCTTGGGCTGGCCGATGAATTCATCAAGGGATTTCGGGCGCAGCGAGCGCTCAATATCGTGCTCGCCTTGCTGTTCGGTGGCGTCCACATCCTGGTTTCGCTGCGGAGGCGAGCTCAGATCCATCCCCTCCGGCAGCTTAAACTCAGTGCGTTCTACGTCTGACATGTCACCCACTCTCCCCTATTTTTTCGCGCCCAGTTGGCTCAGCGCTGCCCGCAGCACCACCGGCGTCGCTGCATCGGGCTGTTCAGCCACTACCGATTCCACCACCGGACGAGCCATCTTGTCTGTAAAGCCCAGCCCAATGAGCGCCTCAACGACATCCTCCACCACGGGGCCGGCAGCCGCAGGGGCGGAGGCCGCAGGATCAGCACCGTCCGTGGGCGCAAACGCCTGCACCTTGTCCTTGAGTTCTAGGATCAAGCGCTGCGCCACGCGCTTTCCTACCCCCGGAATCTTCTGCAGCCGTGCAGCCTCCTCCCCCGCGATTGCTTGGGCTAAATCACCTGCGCTCATCACGGACAACGCGGCCAGCGCCAGTTTGGGCCCCAACCCAGAGACCGTCTGGAGGACGTGAAACATGTCGCGGTCATCCTGGCTGGTGAACCCGTACAGCGTCATCGAATCTTCTTTCACCACGAGCGTGGTCATGACTCGGGCTTCCTCACCACGCTGGAGCGTGCCCAGCGTGGCTGGGGTGGCCAGCACCTTGTATCCCACGCCGGCGCATTCGAGCACGGCATGGTCAAGCTGGATGTCGAGGACAGTTCCGCGCAAAGATGCAATCATTACTTAGGTTCCTTGGTTCGAGTGGATGTACCACATAGCTTAAGAGGTCGTCTTCGCCGCCCGAGAGACGGACGCGGTGCGTGGTGAGGTGCCGCGCACACCGCTCGTTCGTGCCCCAGCCCCCACGCCAGCACTCGGATCACCCCCGCTCATCCATGCCAGGGCCGGCGCACGCCAGCAGTGGCAGACGGCAAGGGCCAAGGCATCCGCAGCGTCCGCTGGCTTAGGCGACTCGCTGAGCCCCAGAATTCGGGTGATCATGGCGGTCATCTGCTTCTTATCAGCGCGCCCGTTGCCCGACACCGCCTTCTTCACCTCCGAAGGGGTGTACATGTGTACTGGGATGTCGCGCTCTGCGGCTGCAAGCACCAAGACCCCGACTGCGTGCGCGGTCTGCATCACGGTTGACACCTGACCGCGTTCGAATACGCGCTCGAGCGCCACGACATCCGGCTTATAGTCATCCATCCATTCCCGGACCGCGACTGACAGCCGCTTAAGGCGCTCTCCCAGATCCTTGTCACTGGGCGTACGGACGACGCCCACGGCGATGGGAATGACCGCGCGCCCACGTCCGGCTTGGACAACAGACAGGCCACAACGCGTCAGACCGGGATCAATACCCATGACACGCAACCCCTCCAAGTTCACGGCTGCCTCCTCGCCCTTTTTATTCTCACCCTATACAACCACTCGTTTATCTAGAAACAGTGTACACACATGTGTTCTAGTGCAGGCAGTCCCCCGAGCCGAATACACTCCCTCAGATTGTGGGGCGTAGAGTGGCGCGCATGTCTCAACATCCTAATGGCTTTTCTGAGTTCATTCGTTCCCGCCATTCCGCGCGCGCGTTCCTTCCGGACCCCATCCCCGCAGAGGTTATAGAACAGGTGCTGATCGACGCCCAATCCGCCCCCTCCAACTCCAATACCCAACCCTGGAATGTGCACCTGGTTGGCGGTACGGCATTGCAGGACTTGAGCGCCGCTCTCATTGCTGAGTTCGATAAGAATGGAATCAACCCGGACTTCACGATTGACTACGGTCAGGGCGTCCACCCGCAGCGCTCGCAGGCGTTAGCAGCCAAGATGTACGGTCTCCTCGGTATTGCGCGCGAGGATAAGGAAGCGCGCACGGAATTTGTCCGTGAGAACCTTCGCTTCTTCGGCGCCCCACACACGGCTTTGCTCTTCATTCCCCCAATGGGCGACCGTATCCGCGCTGCCTTTGATCAAGGTACCTATGCGGAGAATTTCTTGCTCTCGCTTCAAGCGCACGGCTACCGCGGTGTCCCGCAAGGCATGATTTCGCTCCTCGCCCCGACCGTCCGTGAATTCCTCGGAGTGGACGAGGAGCACAAGCTTGTCACCGCCCTGACCTTCGGCATTGCAGACGAGTCCAGCCCTGTGTTCAACACATCCCCGGGCCGTGCCCCGCTGTCAGAGACGGTAACTGCTCATGGCATGGAAGGCCTCAAGCTCGACTAGCCGCGTTAGTCCTCGTCCAGCTGGGCGAGGACCTCTTCGCTCAAGTCCATGTTGGTGTAAACGTTCTGGACATCGTCCGAATCCTCAAGAGCGTCGATGAGGCGGAAGATCTTGCGGGCATCATCTGCCTGCAGCGGCACCTCGACCGAGGCGCGGAAATCGGTATCGGTGTCATCGACCTCGATATCGGCAGCAACGAGCGCCTCGCGCACGGCGGGGATATCACCCGGTGCACAGGTAATCTCAAACTTCTCGCCGTTGTCGTTGACCTCCTCAGCGCCAGCCTCCAGCACAGCGAGCAGGATGTCGTCTTCGCTAAGCTCTCCCTTTTCCACCAACACCAAGCCGGTGCGGGCGAACATGTACGCCACGGAGCCGGACTCTCCGAGGTTGCCGCCGTTCTTGGTCATGGCGGTGCGCACGTCCGTCGCCGCGCGGTTGCGGTTATCCGTCAAGCACTCGATGAGCATGGCAACACCGTTCGGGCCATAGCCCTCGTACATCACGGTTTCCCAATCGGCACCGCCGGCTTCTTCGCCGGAGCCGCGCTTGCGGGCGCGCTCAATGTTGTCGTTAGGAACAGAGGCCTTCTTGGCCTTCCTAATCATGTCATCAAGGGTTGGGTTTGCGGCGGGATCACCGCCACCGGTGCGGGCGGCCACCTCGATATTCTTAATCAGCTTGGCAAATTCCTTGCCACGCTTGGCATCGTTCGCCGCCTTCTTGTGCTTCGTTGTTGCCCATTTAGAGTGGCCTGCCATGTCATCCCTTTCGATGTGGCTATATAAAAAGCTTGTAGAAACTGCTGCAATTATACGGCCTTGTCCTGGATCCACCGGAACAGGGGTCCGCGCGTGCGTCTCGCACGCCGTGGTGCTGACCCCCGGTGGCTAAACGTTTTGCCAATTCCCGTTGGCGCTTGAGCCTTCGGCGTCCGGATGCAGGATGCGCGTCAGGCCCTCCTGCATCGCCACGGCCAGTAGCTCGCCGCGCTGATTGAAGATCTTGCCCTCTGCTAGCCCCGTCCCGGTTTGTGCTGACGGGCTAGACTGCGAATACAACATCCACTCATCCACTCGAACTGGCCGCAAGAACCACAGAGAATGGTCCAGGCTGGCTAGCTGAATCCTCTCGCCCTGGTGCGGAAGCAATGCTGTACGAATCAGCGTCATGTCCGACATATACAGCAGCGCCGCCTGGTGGAGAGACTGGTCGGCAGTGGTAAGAAAGTCACCAGTGTTACGGAACCAAATATTCCTAAACCCGGCACCGGTGGTTTCCGCGGCAATCGCGTCGCGGTCCGCATCCGGGACAAGCCGCACGTCCCAGTCTTCCCACTCTTTCAAGATGATTCGGGTGGAATAGGGCGAGTCCTTAATACTCTCCGGTGGCGGCACCTGCGGCATGTCTGCTTGGTGCTCTGGACCACTGTCCCCTGGCGCTTGGAAACCAGCGCTGAGCATGAAGATCAAGCGTTCGTTTTGAAAGACCCGTACGTGTCGGTGCGCAAAAGAGCGGCCATCCCTAATCCGCTCGACCCGAATGGTGGTGGGAGCGCCAGAATCGCCCGGCCCCACGAAGTAGCAGTGCATGGAGTGGGCAAACTTGTCGTCAACGGTGAGCTGCGCCGCGCGGAGCGCCTGCGCCATGGTTTGCCCGCCAAAGGTGCGCGTAATAAGCGATGGAACCACAGGGCCGCGGAACTCGTCGTCGCCGATTCGCTCGAGGTCGACCGCCTGGGCCACCGTTGCCATGTCTTGCTCCCTTCCTTGTGCGTTGTGGCGTTCGCCGCGATATGGCGCCCGCCACACTAACCCCGACTATCCTACTCACGTGCTGATCCACCCCCGGAGGTTGCGTACTATATTCCGCATGACTTCAACCACGCCGCACAGCGTGCACCGCGTAGCCGCTTACCTGGAAATGGTCACGTGGGGATTGCTTATCCTCTCGATGATCCTCAAGTACTCGGGCACCACCGCAGCACTCACCCCACTTGCGGGAGGTATCCACGGCTTCGGCTTCCTGTGCTTTTTGCTCATGACGGCCCTGGTGTGGATCAACAACCGGTGGCCAATGGGCATCGGGATCCTGGGCCTGGTCGTCACCGTGATTCCCTTCGCAGCATTGCCTTTTGCGCTGTGGGTTTCGCGGCGCGGGCTCGTTGCTGGTCCGTGGCGGTTTAGCGATGACGCGGAGCCGCAGAGTTTCTTCGACAAGCTCTTAGCCCAGGCCGTGCGCCACCCCGTCCGCACCGCGCTTATCGCGCTGCTCGTCGTTGCCGTAGTGTTTAGCATCCTTCTCATGTTGGGCCCACCCGTCGACGTCGAATCCGCCATTGAAGATAATCGCTAAAGTCCCGACTATCTGGGCTGGATGGGTGCTGGCGCGCCTTTTCCTTATCTACCTACTCGTCAACGAAACGGGTCCGCTCGGGGATGTCCGGTACTACCTCGCGGGCGTATACGGGGATAACCCCCGTGACATGACGGAATATCCCCAGGTGGGCACCTGGCCCAGCGTCCTCCTTGCGTGGATTACCGGCGACGACTTCGAGGCCTATGCCATCGGCTTTACGGCAATGGTGCTGCTTGCCGACGGCGCCTTCCTCGCCCTTCTCCTACGCCATCACCGTTCCAACCCCGGGGCATATAGCGCCGGATGGTTTTGGGTGTTCTTTGGCACGGCGGCGGGCCACGTTTTCGCGTGGCGGCTCGATCTCTATCCTGCCTTGCTGGTTGCCGGCGCGGGCGCGCTTCTGGCTACCCGCCCGCGGCTCGCCTCAGCTTTGTTGGCGTGGGCCACCGCCGCGAAGCTGTGGCCGGGAGTCCTCGCTGCCGGGCTTGTCGGGAGAGCAAACTCCCGCGATACCTGGCAGCGGCTCGCCGCATTCTTTGGAAGCCTTCTTGCCCTGTGCCTCGGTGTAGCAGCGATGACCAGCGTGGATAGGGTTCTATCCCCGTTGACGTATCAAGGTGAGCGCGGTCTCCAGATTGAGTCTCTAGCCGCTACGTGGTTCGTGTACCAGGCGCATCGCCATCCTAATGTGTGGACGATGGGATACGCGGCCTCGAAGAGCTATGAGATCTCCGGTCCCGGCGTCGACACGGCACTCGCTATCAGCACCATCGCGACGGGCGCGGCCCTCGTGTGGATCGTGGGCGTAGCATTCGTGCACTTTCTACGGGGGTTCTGGAGCCCACATTCCACCGTGGTCTTTTTCATCGCGGCGATTCTGCTTCTCATCGCAACGAATAAGGTCTTCTCCCCGCAGTACATCGTGTGGCTCGGGCCGATACTAGCGGTGGCGCTTCGCTCCCCCGTCCCCAAGTCACCCGCCGGGCAACGGCAGAGGGCCGCCGATATCACAGGGGTACGCACCATCATGGCCGTCCTCGCCGTGGGAACAGCGGCTTTGGGAACCGTCATCTACCCCTATGGCTATGACTACATCTGGTTCTATGTCGGTAAGGACCCCAACCCGGTGTATGCCCTCGTACTGCGCAACCAGCTCATCCTCGTCATGGCTGTTCTGGCTCTCTACTGGCACCGCCTCGAGTATCGCGCAGCGCGAGCAGCTCACATGTCGATCTGACTTAGTTCGAAAAACTCAGGCAGCTTCGCTGTTCCCCCCAAGCGCAGCAGCTTGACAGCGGGGCGCAACCGCAACGCACGAGTATCGCTGACTGCTTCGTTGTAGAAGCGGTGAGCTAGGTGAATGCGCCCTTCGGCGTCGGCAAGCAAGGCCGGGCGTGATTCAAAGCGCTGCTGGATGGCTGCGGACAACTCCCGCTCCCGGGTGGCACGCTCATCGAAATTCCCCTGTGCTAACTCGGTAGACTCCGCCCGCGCCGCAATGCCCTCGAGCTCCGGCGCCAGCGCGCTCACGACCGTCGCACGGCGGTCGAGCGTGGACTCCAACTGCGCTAACGCTGCATCGGTGCGGATGTGGAGGGAGTTGAGCCGCTGTGCTGTGTACAGGGCCCACATTCCGAGCACAATCGCCAGAGCAAGGATGATGACAACTTCGATCGGCATTTAAGACACACGCACCTTTGTTCCGTCCGCTACCGTTTCATAGACGCGCATTACGGCTGCGGCCACATGGTCCCAATCGTAGTCGCGAGCCCTCTCCATTCCCGCTGCGGTCAAGGCGTGCCGCTTGCCGGAATCGCTCACCACATCGTGCAGCACGCGGGCTAGATCCGTGGCATCACCGTTACGGAACAAAGCACCGGCGGGTGTGTCCGAATCGACGTTGCACACCGCGGCGAAGGCCTCCAAATCTGAAGCCACGACCGCGCAGCCGGCGGCCATCGCCTCGACGAGGACGATGCCGAAACTTTCGCCTCCAGTATTGGGCGCCACATAGATATCGGCACGCCCGAGGATGGCTGCTTTCTCGGCATCGCTGACCCGGCCCACGAATTCAACCCCTGGGGCGCTTCGCGGATGCCCTCCTCCCATGACCGTCACGCGGACGGGCTCTGGGAGAAGCGTCAGGGCCTCGAGAAGAATGTCCAACCCCTTGCGCGGTTCATCGAGGCGTCCCAAAAACACAATTTCAATCTCCGAATCGCGTCGCTCACGCTCAGCTCGCTCCCGCTCGAGGGCATACACGGAGGTATCCACGCCATTGGGGATAAGCACGGGGTCACCGCCAAGCTGCTCCACCTGCCAGCGCCGCGCCATCTCCGAGACCGCGATCCCGCCCCGGACCTTTTCCAGATATGGGCGCAGGAAAGGCTTGGCCAGAGTCAGCGCGAGAGAACTGGAGGCGGATGCATGGTACGTCGCCACGATCGGCCCGCGCGCCAGTGCCAAGGCTGCCATGGAATAGCTTGGGGAGTTCGGTTCGTGAATGTGGAGGATATCGAAGTTGCCCTCGCGGATGAAGCGCTTGATGTTGCGGCGCACGTGCGGGCCGATGGACAGGCGGGCCACGGATCCGTTATAGGTGATCGGCACCGCCCAGCCTCCCTTGCGCACGAAGCTGGGGACCTGCGTGCTTGCCGACGCCGGCCCCAGCACCTCCACAAAATGGCCCTGTTCAATAAAAACAGTAGCTAGGTCAAGGATGTGGGCCTGAACGCCGCCAGGTTCGTCGAAGGAATAGGGGCAGATGATACCGATCCGCATGATGTGTTCTGCCTTTCTATTTCTTCGCGCGCGCCGCCCGCCGGCGTTCTACGTCGGCGTTCCAATGCGGCTGCAGCATGTGCCAATCCTCTGGATGCGCTCGGATGTTTTCTGCGAAGCCTTCTGCGAGCCGCTGGCAGGTCTCGTGAAGAGTGGTAACTTCCACCTCGGGGCTGACGGACAAGCCCCATTCCTTACCATCGAACCATGAGTGCACCACGTGGAGGGCCGCTCCCGTCTCGATGGCGAGTTGGGCGGGGCCTGCGGCAACGTTGGCTTCTTCGCCCATGAAGTCTACCGGCACACCAGTGCGTGTGAGGTCACGCTCGGACAACAAACACACCACGCCACCGCGCTCCAGGGTGTCTTTCAAACGCGGAAAAGGCGAGGAACTTCCGCCGGTCAGCGGCAAGACGGTAAAGCCAAGGCTCTCGCGGTAGTCCACAAAAGCGTCGAAAAGCGCCTCGGGTTTTAGGCGCTCGGCCACGGTGGTGAATCCGCCATAATGACCCACGCAGAAAACACCCGCCATGTCCCAATTGCCGGAGTGTGGAAGGGCGAAGATCACCCCGCGGCCCGATGCCACGGAGGCGTCCGCGTGCTCCTTGCCGCGCAGCCCTGCCAATAGGCGTTTCTGCAGCTCGGGGTCCGAGTGGATGGCAGGCAAGCGAAAGGCCTCGAGCCAGTAACGCATGTAGGAACGCATCGAGTCACACACCAGCTCGCGCGTCACGTTTTCGGCGCCCACCACGCGGCTGAGGTTGCGGCGCAGCTGCTCCATGCCCTTGCCATTGTCGCTGGCCAGATCCGCGCCGCGCTCAAACAGCCAGGCAGCCAGTGGCTGTGGGAGAAAACGTACAACTTTCCAACACGCGATGTACGCGGCGGCCGTCAGGCGTTCACGATCCACTAGAGCCACGGTTGAGAAGCCTTTCTGTGCGGGCCGGGGTCGGGTGCCGGCTGAGCGGAGCGATTACTTAGGCTAAAGATCCTTCTTGAAACGCGCTTTAGTGTCCTGGCGCGCCGCTTGGCGCATGCGCTGGTAAATGGTGAAGACAGAACCGACAGCTAGGAGCCAGAGCGAGACTTCTAGGGCATAAGGAACCCCCAGTCCCTCCAGACCCACGCCGCCGAGGCCCAGAATCAGGCGCTCGGGGCGCTCGACGAGTCCGCCGACCATCTTAAAGCCGGAGGCCTCACCGCGCGCCTTGACATAGGAAATGACCTGGGAGCTCACGAGCACCACCATGCAGGCGGCGAAGTTAAGCGGGTGAGCATTGTCGACGTACACCATCCAAAAGGCAATCGCTGCGAACAATGCGCCGTCGGTAATGCGGTCACAGGAGGCGTCGAGAGTAGCTCCGAAGTTGGAACCGCCCGTAGTCAGGCGTGCCATGGTGCCGTCGAGCATGTCGAAGGCTGCGAAAAGCCCCGAGAGTAGCGCTGCGGCGAAAAGGTGGTCGAGCGGGATGAGGATGACCGAGATAGCAATGGTGACAATCGTCCCCACGATGGTGACGATATTGGGGGTCAGGCCCATCTTGAGGAAGAGCTTGGCCACTGGGACCACAACCACGGCGGCGGGCTTGCGCCCATGAACACTAAGCATGCGCTTCTCCTAAGATGATTCCCTCGGCGGCGAGCTCCGCCCACCCCTGCGCCAGCAGGGAGCGGGTGTCCTTGAGGAGCTGCGGCAGCACTTTGACGCCGTCCACGATAGTCATGAAATTAGAGTCCCCGCTCCAGCGCGGAACAATGTGCATGTGCAGGTGCTGCCCCACCGATCCACCGGAGGCGCGCCCCAGATTGAATCCAGCGTTGACGGCATCGGGGCCGGAGACCTTCTTGAGAACCCGGATAGCTGCTTGGGCAAACTGGAAGAGCTCACGGGATTCCTCCTCGGTGAGGTTTTCCAGCTCAGATTCTTGACGGTACGGAATGACCATCATGTGCCCAGCGTTATAGGGATAGAGGTTGAGCACACAGTAGACAAGCTCGCCGCGGGCCACGATGAGCCCGTCCTCGTCCGACATCTGCGGAATCTCCACGAACGGATTGTGGGCTTTCTTCGGCACGTCGCCGGCGCCGCCCTCACGCTTGATGTAGCTCATGCGGTACGGCGCCCATAGGCGCTCTAAGCGGTCGGGCGTTCCCAGGCCGGTATCGACGTACTCTCCCACTCTGTATGTTCTCCCTTTCTAGCCTCTGCCTAGATGCATATGCATCTAGACGCGCTCGGCGATGCTGTCCTTGGTCGGTTGTTCGTTATTGCGCTCACGAACCCACGCCTCGATGACGTTGATTGCCGCCTCGACCGGCACACCGTTGACCTGGGTGCCGTCGAGGAAGCGGAAGGAGACCGCACCCGCTTCGACGTCACGCTCACCGGCCAGAAGCATGAATGGCACCTTGCCGGTGGTGTGGTTACGGATCTTCTTCTGCATGCGGTCATCGGAGGTATCCACGTCAGCGCGCAGGCCGCGTGCGCGCAGCTGTGCACAAACTTCCTCGAGGTGCGGGGCAAAGGTATCAGCGACTGGAATGCCCACCACCTGGTGCGGGGCCAGCCACGCCGGGAATGCACCCGCGTAGTGCTCTAGGAGCACGCCAAAGAAACGCTCGATGGAGCCGAAGAGCGCACGGTGAATCATGATTGGGCGCTGCTTGGTGCCATCCGACGCCGTGTACTCGAGCTCGAAACGCTCGGGCAGGTTGAAGTCCAGCTGCACGGTGGACATCTGCCAGGTACGGCCGATGGCATCGCGAGCCTGAACGGAAATCTTCGGGCCATAGAAGGCCGCGCCTGCCGGGTCCGGGACCAGCTCAAGGCCGGACTTCTCCGCCACCGACTGCAGGATCTTCGTCGAGCGCTCCCAGATCTCATCCGAGCCAACGTACTTGTTCGGGTCCTTGGTGGACAGCTCAAGGTAGAAGTCATCCAGGCCGTAGTCCTTGAGCAAGGAAATGATGAACTCCAGAACCTTGGTCAACTCTTCTTCGAGCTGCTCCGGGGTGCAGTAAATATGCGAGTCATCCTGGGTAAAGCCGCGAGCGCGGGTCAGGCCGTGGATAACGCCAGATTTCTCGTATCGGTAGACCGTTCCGAACTCAAAGAGGCGCAGCGGCAACTCGCGGTAGGAACGGCCGCGGGAGGCGAAGATGAGGTTGTGCATTGGGCAGTTCATCGGCTTGGCGTAGTAGTCCTGCGGCTGCTTGGTGCAGTTGCCATCCTCGTCCCACTCACCGTCGAGCTGCATCGGCGGGAACATGCCATCCGCGTAGAAATCCAGGTGACCGGACTTCTTGAACAGGTCTCCCTTGGTCAGGTGCGGGGTGGACACGAAGGAGTAGCCGTCAGCGATGTGGCGGCGGCGGGAGTGTTCTTCCATCTCCATGCGCACGGTAGCGCCATTGGGGTGGAAGACGGGGAAACCGGAACCAATCTCATCCGGGAAGGAGAACAGGTCCAGCTCAGCACCCAGGCGGCGGTGGTCACGCTTTTCAGCTTCTTCCACCATGGTCTTGTAGGACTCCAGGGCCTCCTTGGATTCGAAGGCGGTGCCATAAATGCGCTGCAAACCAGCCTTGGACTGGTCACCGCGCCAGTAGGCAGCAGAGGAACGCGTCAGGGCAAATGCCGGGATGTACTTGGTGGTCGGCACGTGCGGGCCGCGGCAGAGATCGAACCACTCCACCTCGCCGGTGCGCGGGTTGACGTTGTCATAGTGGGTCAGATCTCCGGCGCCCACCTCGGCGGCCTCATCGGAATCTGGGTCCACGTTGCCCTTGTCCTGGACCAGCTCCAGCTTGAAGGGCTCGTTGGCCAATGCCGCCTCAGCCTCCTCGGTGGTGGCATAGACGTGGCGCTCGAAGCGCTGGCCGCCCTTGATGATCTTCTTCATACGCTTCTCAATGGCCTTGAGGTCCTCTGGGGTGAAGGGCTCAGCGGTCTGGAAGTCGAAGTAGAAGCCATTCTCGATGGCCGGGCCAATGCCCAGCTTGGTGCCGGGGAATTCCGCCTGTACTGCCTGGGCCATGACGTGTCCGCAGGAGTGGCGGATAACGGCGCGGCCATCTTCCTCGCAGGCAGCAACCGGGGTGAACTCGGCGTCCGTGTCCGGGGTGTGGGAAAGGTCGTAGAGGGTGCCGTCGGCGCCGCGGACGACGACAACTGCTTCGGGGCCCTTGTTGGGCAGCTCATGCTCGCGCATCGCTGCTCCCACGGCAGTCCCGGCCGGGACCGTGATCGGGTCGTAGTTCACCGGGACTGCTGGAATCATTTCCGCCATGACTTGGTGCGCTCCTTTGCGCTCACGCGCCACTCGACATACCTGGCCGAGCAGCACTCATCGAGAAAGTTACAGCGGCTTAGTCTACCCCTCTTAACTGCGTATGAGCGACTCGCCCCAGAAGGTTTCGCCTTCAGTTCCGGCTGGCATGAAGTACACGGCCGAACCAATGTGGGTGATCCACTCGTTGAGCCGATCAGCTTCGTCAAGGCGCGCCTGAATAGGCTCGAACTGGGTCGTAGGGTCCTTCTGGTAGCAAATAAAGATCAACCCGGCGTTGCTGAGCTCACCGCGCTGGGTGGTCTCCGGAGTCGGCGGCAGGTTGTAGTTATACGGGCGACGCAACAGTTTTTGCTCTGGATGCTCCGCCGGCGGATGCGCTCTGGCGACATGAGAGTTCTCATCAATGGCTTTGAGCCCAAACTCATTGCGGGCGTCCAAATCCACCGGGTCGAACTCGCCCTTAGCACCTATAGGAGCTCCGGTATCGAGAGTGCGCCCAGTCGAGTTCTCACGTGCTGCGCGATCAAGCTGCTCCCATGTGTCCAGGTTCATGTGGATGCGGCGTACCACCATGGCGCTGCCGCCGGCGAAGGGGCCGTCTTCGATCCACACCTGCTCGTTGAAGTCTTCCTCGCTTCGGGGATTAACCGTTCCGTCCTTTTGCCCGAAGAGGTTGCGGGGAGTAACACCCTTCGGTGCAGATCCATAGGCATGGCTGAATCCCTGCTGGATCCACGCAACGTCGGCGTAATCTTTGCCCGCACGGGTCATATGCCGCAACACGAAGGCGGCAGTGAAAGGATCATCGCTGCAGATCTGCAGGACGATATCCGTTTGGCCCCATTCCGGGCGGAGGTCATCATGGTCAAAAGCCTGGATATCGCGCAGCCAGCTGGGCTTGGCGACGTCCACCGTGTCGAAGAATCCCTCTCCCCAACCGCACGTGACGGTGAGGTTTGCTGGGGTGGTAGACAATTCGGGTTCGAGGCTGCCCAACGGGTTCTCACCGGTGCAGAGGCGACGGGCATCCTCCGTCCACAGGCGCATCAACGCGGCCGCGCCGCGAGCGGTGGTGTCCTTCTTGAGGTTAAAGCCCACCAGCTCCACGTGCGCCTGGACCGGAGTTTGGATGCCTGCTTGGTGCTTGCCGTCGAAGGCGACGATATCGCCACCCATGGTCTCCTCGCGATTTTCCGGGCCTGTGCTGCCGGCGTCCCCAGCCTGCGCTGCGCGAGAGGCATCCGCGGAGGCATCCGCAGACGCCTGTCCAGGTTCATCCCCTTTCGCACAGCTTGCAAGCGCTACCGCGCTTGCCGCCACAGCGCTTCCGGCGAGCAGTCCACGCCGACTGACAGGTTCCTCGAACCCGCTCATCTTTGATATCTCCCTATCTCGTGAGAACCGATTTCTTGCCTACCTTGGCCCGGAACACGCTGGTTTCTAGTGCGCGTGCTCTTCCTTCTTCATGTCAGACATGTCTGCGGAGTCCGAGTGGTCCATGTGCTCACCATGATCCATGGATCCGTGGTCCATATCGCCGTGGTTCATGTGGCCCATGTCGCCGTAGTCTTCATCGCCGGCGCCAATGGTGCGCACCGGGATATCGCCGAGCTCGATCGTGGAGCCGTCGGCAAGCTCCAGCGTCAGGGTTGCGGTCTCACCGGCCATGACGGGCTCGGTTACTCCCATCAGCATGAAGTGGAAACCTCCCGGCGCGAGCTCGAGGGATTCGCCAGCGGGGATGTCGAAGCCTTCTTCCTTCTCCTTCATCACGCCGTCTACGACCTCGTGGATCTCATAGTGCTTAGCCTTCACCGAAGAGCTGAAGCCAACTACGTTGATGTCCTTGTCCGTGTTGTTGTGGAGCGTGCCGAAGATAGCGGTCATATCGGAGTCCTTCTCCATGGCGCGCACGACAGCATCCTCGAAAGTTACGCCAGACTCAGCGGAGGAAGAAGCCGACGTGCTGGTTTCCGCACCCTTCTCTGCGCTGCTGTCAGCGCTGGCCGCGGTGCTCGTCGCGGTAGCTGTCGAGTCCTCCTCGCTCGGCGAGCAACCAGCCAAGGTGAGGCTGACAGCCGCGATAGCAACTACGGAGGTACGGAAGAAAGAACGGGATTTCAGCATGGAACATGCCTTTCTGGAGTAATTACCTGAAGGGGATGAGGTGGATTGGCTCGCGCGTCATCGAGGCCCTGTGTGGCCTAGCCTGCGCCATCGGAGCGACGTGTTTTCGCCCCGAAGGCGAAGACTGCCGCACCGACGACGAGAACTGCCCCGATACCAATGATCCATTTAGCAGCTGCGGGCAGGGAGCTCAGGGGGTCCTGGGAGTCCTCTGCACCGCCGTCTTCCGCGGCAGCATCCGCGTCACTTTGGCCAGAGGCTCCAGACGACCCATTGCCTGCCTCCCCTCCGGCAGCACCGGAAGCTACGCTGAACGGCACCGAGCCGAGTGTGGAGTGACCATCGGAGGAGGTAATGCGAAAACCTACTTGGTATTCGCCGTCACCAGGTTCGATGTCCTGGGGAACCTCAATGGTGAGGTTTCGTCCGTCAATGGTGGGTGTGGCATCAAAGAGCACGTCGCCGGAGGTTGTGTCGCTCACGGCGAAAGTGTTGAAGTCATCCCGAGGAATGCCAGAGAACTCCAGCGTGATTTCACGGGGGAATTCTTCCAGCGGTGCGTCACCCACCACGTTGCCGCCAATGACTGAGTCATGTGCCGCGGCTAGTGGCGCGGACAGCCCAATCACGAGGCTCACGGCCCCAGCGGCGACTACTGTGGTGACCTGACGCAACTGCATTTCTTGGATGACTCCTTGATGGCGTGATGAAACTTTTGATTGAAGGTTCCCTCATCCTATCGCTGGGAGGGATCTCCTAGCCAATCCTTAACCCCACGTGGAGTGCGTGGGGTTATCAAGTAGTCGTTGCACGCGACAGAAAAGTTCCCTATGCCTACGCAAGCGTGGATTCTGCCGCAGTTCCCGCAGGTAGCACTAGTGTCTACGCCCGCGAAGAAGGATGACCACCAAGATGATGACGGCAAGCGCAATGATGCCCAAGGCTGCGGCCAAGAGAAATCCTAGGGTGCCAAGACCCAAGCCTTTATCCTCGTCGGCGCTTGCTGCTTGGTCCACATTTCCTTCGTCACCATCACTCTTCGGTGCCTCAGTCTTGTCCTTGACAGGCTCATAGATGGGCCCTTGGATTGGATCCCCCAACACCTTGGTGGTGAGGGCATATTTCGCCGTGTCTCGCTTGCCATCGAATACCTCATCTTCCTTTTCGGTATCCGTGCCCGCATCTAGGGTGACCAAGATGTAATAGTCACCCTCCAACCAGTTAGCTTGGGCTCCTTGCCCGTTTGCCTGACTTTGACCGAAACGGTTGGCGAAGGCCGTCGGTATAACTGAGTGTGCTGCAACTTCTTGGCCCTCGTTCAACGCCGACATATAATCGTTGTCACCAGCTCGCTCGCGCGCGGGGTTAAGAATCTCCAAATTCAGGGACGAGTACTTCAAGGCATTCTCATCAGACATCTCGCCTACTTTCAAGGCAGCAGCAAGCTGCTGTCCTTCCTTCATGGGAACCTTGAAGACTTGCGCCTCGCCCCGCACAATGTCGGTCTCGATGGTGTCTCCGCTTTCCAGCTCAATGGCATCGCTGAACCAGCTAGCCGCGCGAACCTTTTCAGCGCCTTCAAAATTGGCATGAAGCTCACCCTCTACCTCGCTGTCCAGCCCGCTCACCAGCTCATCCATGTTGGACACAGGGTCAATGCGGTGGAGGAGGATTTCTACGTCTAGGGGTTCCTCAGCCTTATGGGTCATCGCTCGCTTCGCGGTCAAGACAAGTTCGTCACTTGGACACTTTTCGGAGCCCATTTCTCGGGTAAAGGCACTCGCGCTGGGCAAAGCGTCTGTGCGAATGGAGGTATGGAACTCGTCCTGATCAGCAGTGCACTCAATGGAGCCTTGTTCACCTCCATGATTACCGGTCGGTGGCTCGGAACCGTCACCGAAGAAAACCGACATTCCGAGACTTCGCGGCTTAACCACCGCGCCGTCCAAAGTCTTGTACATCGTCGCTACATAGCGCTCCCCAGGCTTGACGGGAATAGACCATGACTCAGCGTGAAAATCCTTGTGAGTATCCTCGCCGCCGTTAGTCGGCGGCTCCAGTTGCGCACGGAAGATGAAGTCCTCTCCGGATTCCCAGCGAGGAAGCTGCGTTGGTTGGCTAATATCTTCGCTGCCTTCAATCTGCTCGACATCGGATTTGTAAATGTCTGCGGCGCGCCCTGCTGCCTTCTTAATCATCGCTGCCAGTGAATCTGCGTCCCCGGCGTCGAGATACTCGCCGCCTGCGGCACCTGCGATACAGGAAAGCTCCTTGCGGGCTTCTTCGTCAACATTGAAGCCAATCGTGTTGATGACAAGATCAACCCCCTGCTCGTGAAGCTCTTTGGCTACTTCACATACTGGCGGCGGCGCACAGGTATCAATGCCGTCCGATACCAAGACGATCGTCCCGTGCTGACCGCCCAGCTCTTCGGCGGCCTTCTTCAGGGAATCACCAATCGGGGTATAGCCCTTAGCTTGAAGGTCATCGATTGGCCCAGTGAAAGAATCCCCCACGTCCTCCTTAGGCCCACTCACCACGTGGATATCACGGCATCCGGCTTCCTGATTCTCAGGGGCTTCGTCGACCGTGCCACCATACGTGACGAGTCCCAACGGGATGGTGCCGCCGAGTTCGGAGATAAAACTCTTGGTCGCGTCCTTAGCGGCGTCAAGGCGGGTCTGCCCGCCAGCATCCTGGACATTCATAGAGCCCGAAGAGTCGAGCACAAGCATCGTCGCACCGCTCTGTGCCTCTGCTGAATCTCCACTCGGTGCAGACTCGGAGTCAGCCGCGGACGCCGAACTAGGCTCTTCACTGCGCGTGACGCCCGTGGGATTCTGTGCAAACGCTGGCACGGCTATCGCACTGAGAAGTGCGAGAAGCGCAACGGCGAAAACGGCGAAAAAGGTGCGTACTGCGCTCTGCCTGGAAGTCAAAAACGGGGCGAATGCTCTCATGATGTCCATTTCTTTGAGATGACAAGTCTGTGAGAAACATCATAAATGGCTGGCGAAAAGCTCGGCCACCGACGGGGAAAAGTCCCCTTCCAACACGCCCCCACCTCAAACCTGGACATCTCCCAGGCAACCTCCCGGGCAAACTTATCCAACCTGAGCGCTCACGGTAAACAAGGCATCAAAAATCTGCGATTTTGTGCCACTATCTACCGTGAATGAGGCAAGGGCGAAGAAAATAAAAAAGTGCCCCTCCGTCATGGGGGGACACTTTCGCCGGAGCGGATGACGAGACTCGAACTCGC